>NZ_RXPT01000012.1:0-183265 GCF_003965585.1 Enterobacter sp. WCHEn045836 | reverse complement strand
CCAGGGTGGTGGCGACTGAGCCACCCTGGCACGTTCACCGGTCATGTGGTTACAGAGTAGCAAGGCACATAAAGTGAACGGAATAACCACCAGAGCTGTATGTTCCCCCTCACCCCAGCCCTCTCCCCCAGGAGGGGAGGGGGCCGTCCGTGCGTGCTTTTTCTACGGGGATCCCTCAGCCCACGGGAGAAGGAAAAACACTGAACAAAATTCACTATCCTTTCCCGCTTTTTTTCTAAAAACGAATCGTTATTAGCGATTCGTTTTTATTCCTTTATCAAAATTCCCGCGCCGGAAATACTGCCCTCATAACAACAAGGGGAGCAGACATTATGGCCATTTCATCGCGAATCACTTTACTCGGCGCGCTGGCGCTGTGGGCATTTCAGGCGCAGGCGGTGGACGTCACTGTCGCGTATCAAACCTCCGCAGAACCTGCGAAAGTCGCGCAGGCGGATAACACCTTTGCCAAAGAGAGCGGCGCAAACGTCGACTGGCGTAAGTTCGACAGCGGGGCGGCCGTGGTGCGCGCGCTTGCCTCCGGCGACGTGCAGATTGGTAATATCGGCTCCAGCCCGCTGGCGGTAGCGGCCAGCCAGCAGGTGCCGATTGAAGTCTTCCTGCTCGCTTCACAGCTGGGTAACTCCGAAGCGCTGGTGGTGAAGAAAAACATTACCAAACCAGAAGACCTGATCGGCAAGCGCATCGCCGTGCCGTTCATTTCGACCACTCACTACAGCCTGCTGGCGGCGCTGAAACACTGGGGCATCAAGCCAGGCCAGGTGCAAATCATTAATCTGCAGCCGCCGGCGATTATTGCGGCCTGGCAACGCGGCGATATTGATGGCGCATACGTCTGGGCACCGGCTGTCAATGAGCTGGAAAAAGACGGCACCGTGCTGACCGACTCCGAAAAAGTGGGCCAGTGGGGCGCGCCAACGCTCGACGTGTGGGTGGTGCGCAAAGATTTTGCCGAGAAACATCCTGAGGTCGTGAAGGCCTTTGCCAAAAGCGCCATCGACGCTCAGCAGCCCTATATCAGCAACCCGGATGCATGGCTGAAGCAGCCTGCCAATCTCGAAAAACTGTCCCGTCTGAGCGGCGTGCCGCAAGCGGACGTGCCGGGGCTGGTGAAAGGTAATACCTATCTCACGCCTGCCCAGCAGGTACAACAGCTGACCGGGCCGGTAAACAAAGCGATTGTCGATACCGCCACGTTCCTGAAAGAGCAGGGCAAAGTGCCTGCGGTGGCGGCGGACTATAGCCAGTACGTGACCGATCGCTTTGTGAAATAAGGGGGCTGCGATGCTGACTATTACAAATCTGTCTGCTGATTACGGTGGCAAACCCGCGCTGGAGAACATCAACCTGACGCTGGAGAGCGGTGAACTGCTGGTTGTGCTTGGCCCGTCCGGGTGTGGGAAAACCACGCTGCTGAATCTGATTGCCGGGTTTGTACCGTATCAGCATGGCTCCATTCAACTGGAAGGGAAAAAAGTGGCAGGCCCGGGCGCTGAGCGCGGCGTGGTCTTCCAGAATGAAGGTCTGCTTCCCTGGCGCAACGTGCAGGAAAACGTGGCCTTCGGTTTGCAACTGGCGGGCGTAAGCCGCGAGCAACGGCTGGCAACAGCACGGGACATGCTCAAAAAGGTCGGTCTTGAAGGGGCTGAAAAACGGTTTATCTGGCAGCTTTCCGGCGGTCAGCGCCAGCGGGTCGGCATTGCCCGCGCGCTGGCGGCCAACCCGCAGCTGTTATTGCTGGATGAGCCGTTCGGGGCGCTGGATGCCTTTACCCGCGAGCAGATGCAAACCCTGCTTTTACGCCTGTGGCATGAAACGGGTAAACAGGTGCTGCTGATCACCCACGATATCGAAGAGGCGGTGTTTATGGCGACCGAGCTGGTGCTGTTGTCCCCTGGCCCGGGGCGCGTGCTGGAGCGGCTGCCGCTTGAGTTTGCCCGTCGCTATGTCGCGGGGGAGCCGGTGCGCAGCATCAAATCCGATCCACGGTTTATCGAACAGCGTGAATACGTCTTAAGCCGCGTGTTTGAACAACGGGAGGCCTTCTCATGAGCATCGTCTTCAGCGAGAAAACGCGACGCGCGCGCCCGGCCTTAAGCTGGCCTTTCTCGCGCCAGATCACACTCAGTGTCGGCACGCTGCTGGTGCTGCTGGCGGTCTGGTGGCTGGTTGCCGCGCAGGCATGGGTCAGTCCGCTGTTTCTGCCGCCGCCGGGGCAGGTGCTGGCAAAACTCATCACCATTGCCGGGCCGCAGGGCTTTATGGACGCTACGCTCTGGCAGCACTTAGGTGCAAGCCTGGCGCGCATTCTGGTGGCGCTGCTGGCGGCGGTCATTATCGGCATTCCGGTCGGCATCGCGATGGGCTTAAGCCCGACGGTGCGCGGGATCCTCGACCCGCTGATTGAGCTCTACCGTCCGGTGCCGCCGCTGGCCTATCTGCCGCTGATGGTGATCTGGTTTGGCATCGGTGAAACGTCAAAAATCCTGCTGATTTATCTGGCGATTTTCGCCCCGGTTGCTATGTCGGCCCTGGCGGGTGTCAAAAGCGCTCAGCAGGTGCGGATCCGCGCGGCGCAGTCGCTGGGAGCCAGCCGGACACAGGTGCTGCTGTTCGTGATTTTACCGGGCGCACTGCCGGAGATTTTAACCGGATTACGCATCGGCCTTGGCGTGGGCTGGTCAACCCTGGTGGCGGCAGAGCTGATCGCCGCCACCCGAGGGTTAGGGTTTATGGTGCAGTCGGCGGGGGAGTTTCTGGCGACTGACGTGGTACTGGCCGGGATTGCGGTTATCGCCGTGATCGCCTTTGGATTAGAACTGGGGCTGCGCGCGCTGCAGCGTCGTCTGACGCCCTGGCATGGAGAAATACAATGAGTGAACGTCTGACCATTACCCCGCTGGGGCCATATATCGGTGCGCAGGTGTCGGGCCTGGATGTGACCCGTCCGCTGAGCGATAACCAGTTTGAGCAGCTTTATCATGCGGTGCTGCGCCATCAGGTGGTATTCCTGCGCGAACAGGCAATCACCCCGCAGCAGCAGCGCGCCCTGGCACTGCGCTTTGGCGATCTGCATATCCATCCGGTTTATCCGCATGCGGAAGGGGTGGAGGAAATTATTGTGCTCGACACGCATAACGATAATCCGCCGGACAACGACAACTGGCACACGGATGTAACGTTTATCGAGACGCCACCTGCAGGGGCGATCCTTTCGGCGAAGCTGCTGCCGGAGACGGGCGGCGATACGCTGTGGGCCAGCGGCATTGCGGCCTTTGAGGCGCTGTCCGCACCGTTCCGGACGTTGCTAAGCGGCTTGCGGGCGGAGCATGACTTCAAAAAATCATTCCAGGAGTACAAGTACCGCAAAACAGAAGCGGAGCATCAGCGCTGGCAGGAGGCCGTAGCGAAACATCCGCCGCTGCTGCATCCGGTGGTGCGCACCCATCCGGTGACGGGCAAGCAGACGCTGTTTGTGAATGAGGGATTCACGACGCGGATTGTGGACGTGACGGAAAAAGAGAGCGAGGCGCTGTTACGTTTCCTGTTTGCGCATATCACCAAACCGGAGTTTCAGGTGCGCTGGCGCTGGCAGGAGAACGATCTGGCGATCTGGGATAACCGCGTGACACAGCACTATGCAAATGCGGATTATCTGCCACAGCGCCGGATTATGCAGCGGGCGACGATTTTGGGAGATAAGCCGTTCTACCGTCCTTGACCCCGTCGACCCGTAGGCCGGGTGGCGGCTATGCCTTGCCCGGCCTACAAAAAACCGCACATTTAAAGGTGCGCCTCAATATACCGCTGATAGCGGTTTGCCTTGAGGTAACACAAGTCCACCAGCACCAGCCCGTCGATGCAGTTGCTGAACGCCGGGTCGCTGCCAAAATCGATAAACTGCACGCCGCCGGGTTCACACAGCTCGGAATACTGTTTGTAGAGCGGCGGAATACCGCAACCCAGATTACCGAGCAGGGATTTCAGCTTCGTCAGGTCATCCACGTAATCTACCCCGCCAAACTGTGCCAGCACGTCCGGCAGGGAGGCAGGATAAGGCTGACGTGACGCGGCTAAGGGATGTGTCGCCGGGAACCAGAGACGGTAAAACGCCACCAGCAGATCCCGTGCGGCAGGCGGTAAGCCACCGGAAATCGAGACCGGGCCAAACAGATAGCGGTAGTGCGGATAACGCGCCAGATAGGCACCAATGCCGGACCACAAATAATCCAGGCCGCGACGGCCCCAGTAGCGCGGTTGTATAAAGCTGCGCCCCAGTTCAATGCCGTGTTCCAGCACGTCCTGCATTTTGTCGTCGTAGTGGAACAGACTGTAGCTATAAAGTCCTTCCAGACCGCGTTGTTCGACCTGTCTGGCTGTCGGCATAAAACGATAGGCGCCGACGATCTCCAGATCCTCTTCATCCCACAGGATCAGGTGCAGATAGTCATCGTCGTAACTGTCGGTGTCCCGACGTTTACCGCTCCCTTCCTCCACGGCGCGAAACGCAATCTCGCGCAGGCGTCCCAGTTCGCGCAACAGGGGAGCCTCTTCCTGCCCGTTGCGTTGCCACAGATAAATGGTTTTGCCATCGCTGGTTTTGCCCAGACATTCGGCCTGGGCCAGCTCGCGCTTCAGCGTGGCCCGGTCTTCCGGGCGGGCAATGGCACATTGAGTTTTAAAGACACCAGGCACTCCCTTGCCAAGACGTATCACGTGCTGACGGCACTGCTCGGCCATCTCACGCGATGAAAGGTTTGCGCTATACCAGTGGTGCCAGGCTATCTGCTGGCCGATCTTTACGGGTAGCTGGCTGTGGCGGCGGCGGAACATCTGCTGCATCAACAGGAGCATCGATACGGTGGGGGACACCAGCGTGCTGGCATAAAAGAGCAGGCTATTATGGGCCTGAATATGCACCGGCAGCAGCGGTACGCGCAGCTTACTGGCGAGTTTAATAAAGCCGGGGTGCCATTTTTTATCGCGGATCCCTTTGCGCGTAGGACGGGACACTTCTCCCGCCGGGAAGAAGATCAGCACCCCTGCGTTTTGCAGATGCTGTTCCATCTGCGTCAGGGAGGTTTTTGCCGTTCTGCCGCCCATGTTGTCCACCGGAATAAACAGCGAGCTAAGCGGTTCAAGGTGGGTCAGCATCCGGTTAGTGACGACTTTCACATCGCGCCGTACACGGGAAACGGCATACAGCAGTGCCAGCCCGTCCAGCGTGCCTGTCGGGTGGTTGGCAATAATGACCAGCGGGCCATGTTCAGGGATTTGTTCGAGATCGCGGGCGGAAACGGTGCAGAGAATATCAAGGTGCTCCAGAACTTGCTCCACCATATCCAGGCCTTTCAGATGGCGGTGTGTCGCGGCAAATTGCTGGAATTCTTCTTCGTAGAACAGTCTTTTTAACAGACTTTTTTGCCAGGGTGCAGGCCTCGCCTGAGGCCAAAGGTCGTCGAGAACGCTATCGAGACTAAACATGGTTACTCCTCCTGCCGTCTTGCTCAGACAGTAGAAGGGAGAGATGTCGGTTGTATTGCAGTTTGGTGAAGATTAGCGCAGAGAGGAGGCCGGGTAAGGCAAAGCCGCCACCCGGCGCTAAAGCGGATTAACGCAGAATTTTCTTCTCGGCCAGATCCAGTGCAAAGTAGCTGAAGATCAGATCTGCGCCGGCACGTTTGATCGCACCCAGGCTTTCCAGGATTACTTTCTCTTCGTCGATCGCACCCGCCTGCGCGGCGAATTTGATCATCGCGTACTCGCCGCTCACCTGGTATGCACCCAGCGGCAGTTCGGTGCGCTCGCGAATGTCACGCAGGATATCCAGATACGCGCCAGCCGGTTTCACCATCAGGCAATCTGCGCCCTGGGCTTCATCCAGCAGCGATTCACGGATGGCTTCACGGCGGTTCAGCGGGTTCATCTGATAGGTTTTGCGATCGCCCTTCAGCGCTGTACCGGCCGCTTCACGGAACGGACCGTAGAACGAAGAGGCAAACTTAGTGGAGTAGGACATGATGGCGGTATCGGTGAATCCGGCCGCATCAAGCGCCTGGCGGATCGCCTGAACCTGCCCGTCCATGGCAGCGGAAGGTGCGATGAAATCCGCACCGGCTGCTGCTGCTACCACCGCCTGCTTGCCGAGATTCAGCAAAGTGGCGTCGTTATCGACACCGTGATCGCACAGCACACCGCAATGACCATGAGAGGTATATTCACAGAAACAGGTGTCTGACATGACGATCATTTCCGGCACGGTCTCTTTGCAGATCCGCGACATCCGGGCGACCAGACCGTCCTCTTTCCAGGCATCGCTGCCGGTAGCGTCAGTGTGGTGGGAGATGCCAAAGGTCATCACCGAGCGGATCCCCGCGTTGGCGATACGTTCGATCTCACGTGCCAGATATTTTTCCGGAATGCGCATCACGCCTGGCATGGCCTCGATGGCTTTGTAGTCATCGATCTCTTCTTCAACAAAAATCGGCAACACCAGATCGTTTAGGGTCAGTGTTGTCTCTTCAAACATAGCGCGCAGTGCCGGTGACTTGCGCAGACGACGGGGACGAGCAATTAAATCGGTCATGATATGCCTGACGTTTGTGTGACAAAGAAGGATAGTGTACATGAAAGTGGGGGAGAGGGTTTTACGAAAGTAGGCTTTTTGTTAATGCGAAATGCGGTTTGCAATGTTTCATATGGTCAATATAGATAACCAGCACCAGCATGTTTTTTAAATGCGTAAGATATTGGTGTCATTTCTATATTGAAGTAAATGTATCATTAATAATGATCTATTATTCTTTATTATATTATCCATGTTTATATCTGGTGATTTTAATTCGCTGTTTTTATAGTGTTTATTTCTGGTTTTTAATGCCGCTGCATTTTTTTCATGTTATTAGTCTGTATACGGACTTAATGGAATCATTCATTGAACCTTTTCGAAATGAAAATGCATAATTCCCTCCGCAATACAATGTTGCCAAATGATTTGATGGACAAACTTGCTTACGTCCCTGAGGAGGGATGACCCAATGCAAACATGGAAAAAGAAACTGGTTGTATCACAACTTGCATTAGCCTGCACGCTGGCTATCGCTTCTCAGGCCAATGCGAAAGATATTTCTGGTACCACATATAATACCTTCGGATATGATAATACAGCATCAACCCCCTGGTATTATGGCTACACTGACTGGGATTACTCGGATGCCACCCATGACGGTGATATTTATCCGGTGATTAATAAGTCAACGGTGAACGGCGTTATTTCCACGTACTACCTTGACGATGGCGTCAATGGAAGAGCGAATGCGCTGAGCATTTCTAATAGCACCATTAATGGCATGATCACCTCAAAGTGCATGACCACCACATGTGCTGACGGGGTTGATACGGACGGCTCGACCCATACGCCGTACGATCGTTTTAGCCTGACCGTCGATCACTCCACCATTAACGATACCTATGAGCATTATGCGTATGATGTTCTGAATGGTGACAACACCGAAACCCACTATCTGGATACCTATGGACTGGGTAACGCGATCACGCTGGATGTGGAATCGGATATTGTTATCCAGAACAACTCCCACGTTGCTGGCATCACGCTGACACAGGGTTACCATGAACTGGACAATACCCCGTATGACGGTGTTGAAGGCGTTGCGGATAGCAGTAATGTCTTTACCAACACCCTGGTGGTCAAAGACTCTGTTCTGACGTCTGGTGCCTACAGCGATCTGGGTACCAGCGGGTTCTATGGTCAAACCGCGAAGCCGAGCGACTACGGTGAAACCAACGCGACCGGGGCAGATGACGCGGCGCTGATAGTTGCTGCGGGCGCGTCCGATAACGCGATGCAAACCACCGCCACGTTTGATCACTCTACCGTTACCGGCGATATTCTGTTCTCCAGCACCTTCGACAACAATTTCTACGAAAATGGCGACCCGGCAACCGATACCACCGAAGACGGGGTGTATAACCCAACCACCAACGGCTGGGATGGTACCGATAAGCTGGATGTCACGCTGACTAACGGCAGCAAATGGGTTGGCGCTGCGCAATCCAGCGTTGAAGCGATCGGCACCGCGCAGATGTATGGTGAGGGTTACAGCAGCGTTGACTGGAGAACCCTGTCTCCAAACAGCATCTGGCCTGATTCCACTTACGACACCAACGGTCACGTTGCAGGTGAAGAGGTGTATCAGAGCGGTCTGTTCAACATCACCCTGGACAACGGTTCTGAGTGGGACACCCGCAAACTGTCTAACATCGATACGCTGGCTGTGAATAACCAGTCGCAGGTGAATGTTGAAAACTCTGGCCTGTTGGCGGATTCCATCACCCTGACCAATGCCTCTACCCTGAACATTGGCGACAGTGGCGCAGTGGCGACAGACAGCCTGTATCTGGACAGCTACAGCCGTGCCGCTCTGACGGAAGAAACAGCTGAACTGTATGCCAACACCATCACCGTCGACAACGGTGCGGAACTGGCGTTAGGGCTGGGTCAGGTGGACACGCACAATATGGTACTGACCGATGGCGGGGTGCTGAACGTTGCCAGCCGTGATTACGTGCTGAACAGCGATCTGACCAACGCCCGCTTTATCACCAATGACAAGAGCAAAGCCGATTACGACTATGGCGTCGTGGCGCTTAACTCAGACGGTCATCTGGCGGTGAATGGTGATGTGGCAGGTAACTACACCGTGCGTATCGACGATGCGACCGGCGCCGGTTCTGTTGCTGATTATAAAAACAAAGAGATCATCCGCGTTTATGACAACAATGCGGATACTGCGGCGAACTTTTCTGCCGCAAACAAAGCTGATTTAGGCGCCTATACCTACCAGGCGCAGCAGAAGGGTGACACGGTTGTTCTGCAGCAGAAAGCGCTGACCGACTACGCCAATATGGCGCTGAGCATTCCGTCAGCGAATACCAATATCTGGGATCTGCAACAGGACACCGTCGGAACGCGTCTCACCAACAGCCGTCACGGTCTGGCCGATAACGGCGGGGCGTGGGTAAGCTACTTCGGCGGCAACTTCGACGCCGATAATGGCGTTGTCAACTACGATCAGGACGTTAGCGGGATTATGGTTGGTCTGGATACCCAGATTGACGGTAACAATGCGAAGTGGATCGTCGGCGGTGCGGCAGCTTTCGCGAAAGGGGATATCAGCGATCGTACCGGTCAGGTTGATCAGGATAGCCAGACGGCAATGCTCTATGCCTCTGCGAAGTTTGCCAATGATCTCTTCCTCGACAGCTCCCTGAGCTATACCCGTTTCAATAACGATCTCTCCGCGACCATGAGCAACGGTCAGTACGTGGACGGTAATACCACGACAGATGCGGTAGGCTTCGGTATGAAACTGGGTTATGACTGGAAACCAAACCTGTCCGGCTATGTCACGCCGTATGCGGCCGTGTCTGGACTGTTCCAGTCGGGTGATGACTACCGGTTAAGCAACGACATGCGTATTGATGGCCAGTCTTACGACAGCCTGCGCTATGAGCTTGGTCTGGATGCGGGCTACACCTTCAACTACGGAGGAGAGCAAGCCCTGACACCATACTTCAAGCTGGCGTATGTGTATGACGATGCTGACAACAATGCGGACGTAAATGGCGACAGCATCGACAACGGTGTTGAAGGCTCTGCTGTCCGTGTAGGGCAGGGCACACAGTTCAGTTTCACCAAAAACTTCAGTGCATACACCGATGCCACTTACCTGGGCGGCGGCGACGTTGACCAGAACTGGGGCGCTAATGTGGGTGTGAAATATACCTGGTAATGTATAAAAGCGGGGGAATATATCCCCCGCTTTTTCATCTAAAAAAATAATATTGAACCGACAAATACGGATGTCCTGAGGTCTGCATGAAAGTTAATGCGAAACCACTTTCTGAATTAAGCCGGCTCGAACAGTGTTTGAAAGTAGCCAGTACCCCTTTTAGATCTGCTCCTCAGCAGATTATTTTAAATGATGATAACGATGAACCTAGCACCCTTGTATTACAGACTGGCATTATTGAAATCTATCGTCGTGCTGACGAACTGCTGATTGGCATTGCCACTGCGCCCTTTATTCTGGGCCTGGCCGCTGGCATGCAGGAATACCGGGTCGTGGCCAAAAATCCATGCACAGGCTTTTATTTACCTGCTTCGACCTCTCTGCAACTTATTCAGCAAAGTTCTCTCTGGAAAGAAGCTTTCTGCTGGCTATCCTGGATTAAATCCATTCTTGAAAAGCGGGACAGGCAACTGGTAGGAAATAACTCCTATCACCAAATCCGCGCCATGCTGCTGAATATGGCCGAATGGGATGAAACCCTGCGCTCAAAAATTGGCGTGATGAATCATATTCAACAAAGCACGCGCATTTCGCGTTCCGTCGTCGCAGAGGTCCTCGCTGCGCTTCGACAGGGTAACTACATCAATATGAGCCGGGGCAAACTGGTTAGCATCAACCGTTTGCCCACAGAATATTAAGGCTGGACGGAGGCGGTCAGCACCTGGGCTTTATTGGCACTCAGCTCGGCGACTAAGTTATTGATGCCATCGCTCATATTAACGAAACGCGTATTTGGCGAGCGGGTGACCACCACAAAAGCGCCCACGTTGGACTGGGGGATCATTGCCATATAGGTAATGAATCCACCACCGCCACCCGTTTTCTGGATAATGCCCGGACGGCCATTTTTCGGTGCCATATATACCCAGCCCAGACCAAGGGCGTCAGCTTTGCCTGGTACGTCCATGCCGATCACGCGGTGCAACTGATTGCGCTGGTAAATGAGG
The DNA here is from genome assembly GCF_003965585.1 of Enterobacter sp. WCHEn045836. Taxonomy (NCBI): domain Bacteria; kingdom Pseudomonadati; phylum Pseudomonadota; class Gammaproteobacteria; order Enterobacterales; family Enterobacteriaceae; genus Enterobacter; species Enterobacter sp. WCHEn045836. The sequence continues at coordinate 172,425 of NZ_RXPT01000012.1, read as the reverse complement.
GTCTGCATACGGTCAGCCTGGTGGCTACGTGAGTAGAAGTCTGATGAGAGGAACTGCTGCATCCAGCGCATCATGTCGCCTGGCGTGGAGTAAACACCGCCGCTGCCGATGGCTGCCAGCGTGTTATTACACGGGCTGGCGCCTTTCTCTGCGACCATCAGACGGCGGCACTGATCCGGCGAAGGGGTGAATGTGGTGTCCTTCATGCCCAATGGGCGCGTGATCTGCTCTTCGAACAGCTGCGTATACGGTTTGCCCGCTGCCGTCGAGAGCGCATCGGCCAGCAGATCAAAGGCCAGGTTGGAGTAAGAGGCCTGCGAACCTGGCGCGGTCTTCAGCGTGGCGGTGCTCAGGTAGTTCCAGCGTTGTTCCCGGGTCGGCCAGACAAAAACGTCACGGTGTGCCGCACCGCCTGGCTGCTCGCGTGGCAGGGCGCTGGTATGCGTCGCCAGATTGACCAGCGTGATGGGGGTTCCCTGATATGTCGGAACGCGTGCGCCCGGTGGGGCATACTTGCTGAGCGGATCGTCGAGTTTCACCACACCCTGGTCCAGCAATTTCACCAGCATTTCGCTGGTCATCAGCTTGGTCAGGGACGCGATGCGGATGACGGAATCCAGCTGTGGATGAACGTTATTACCTGGACGCGTTTCGCCAAAACTGCGAAACACGCGCTGGTTGCCGTCGATGACGACCATCGCCATGCCCGTCGCGCCACTGCCGTAGTAAATGAGGTTTGCGTAGCGATCGGCAATATCTGATGCCAAAACGGGGGCCGTCAGCGGTTGGGCTGCCTGGGCGGTGGAGAAGCTCACCGCACACAGCGCGGCGAAAGAGAGCAGACAACGTTTCAACGAAAAGCATCCATAGAAGTGAATGAGGAAAGTAATGGGTATTTATACTACTAAACCGTACGGTGCAATGCCCCGAATTACATAACGATAACCAGAAAAACGTAACTGCGAGTAAATCAGAAGAATTTACTTGCCGTCAGTCTCCCATTTTGTGACATCGGCCTTATGATAGATGGCTGTGTTACTCAATCTTGCGGAGAAGGGTATGTCCGGAAAGCGTGTGGTTATGGTTGTCGATATGCAGCAAGGGGTGTTCGAAACGCCTCGTCATCAGCGTGAAAAATGTGTCTCACTGATCAATCAGCTTACCCAGGCAGCCGATCGGGTGATTTTTATTCAGCATACCGAGCCTGGCGGTCTGGAAGAGGGCAGTGACGGGTTTGCCTTGCTGCCTGAACTGCATCAGCCTGCTGATGCCCTCTACGTGACCAAGACGGCCTGCGATGCGTTCTATAACACCTCGCTTGAGGCGCTGCTCCGCGAGCAGGGGATTCACGAGTTTGTCATCTGCGGCTGTGCCACCGATTATTGTGTTGATGCCACGTTCAAAAACGGTGTCAGTCGCGGCTATCACATCACCGTGGCGGAGGATGCGCATACCACCGCGAATCGCCCGGCGGCCGAAGCACGCATTCTGATTAACCACTACAACGACGTCTGGCGCGACTTCATCGCCCCCGCAAACCCGCCAGCAGTGAAACGCACCGAAACAATTCTTGAACACTGGAAAGCGAACTAATAATAAACCCTCGGGTCTGACCTTTTTGCCTGCGCCAGGAGGCTGGCACAGGCAAGATTTTCGTGTGGTGATGTGTTGAACACAGCAACAGCCATAACAACAAGAAGGAAGCATCATGTTTAAGTCTTTTTTCCCAAAGCCGGGGCCATTTTTTCTGTCGGCATTTATTTGGGCACTGATCGCTGTCATTTTCTGGCAGGCGGGCGGCGGAGCGTGGTTAACGCGCATCACGGGCGCGACGGGCGAAGTTCCCATTAGCGCGGCGCGTTTCTGGTCGTTGAGCTATCTGCTGTTTTATGCGTACTACATGGTTTGTGTTGGGCTGTTTGCGCTGTTCTGGTTTGTCTATGCGCCACATCGCTGGCAATACTGGTCGATTCTGGGCACATCGCTGATCATCTTTGTCACCTGGTTTCTGGTGGAAGTGGGGGTGGCGGTTAACGCCTGGTATGCCCCGTTCTATGATTTGATCCAGAGCGCGCTGAGTTCACCGCATAAGGTGACCATCAATCAGTTCTACCACGAAGTGGGCATCTTCCTTGGTATCGCCCTGATTGCGGTAGTGATTGGCGTCATGAACAATTTCTTTGTCAGCCACTACGTTTTCCGCTGGCGTACCGCGATGAACGAACATTATATGGCGCACTGGCAACACCTGCGACATATCGAAGGCGCCGCGCAGCGTGTGCAGGAAGACACCATGCGTTTTGCCTCCACCCTTGAAGACATGGGCGTAAGCTTTATCAATGCCATTATGACGCTGATTGCCTTCCTGCCGGTGCTGGTGACCCTCTCGGCGCACGTGCCGGATCTGCCGATCGTTGGCCATCTGCCGTATGGTCTGGTGATTGCCGCGATTGTCTGGTCATTGATGGGAACGGGCCTGCTGGCGGTCGTGGGGATCAAACTGCCTGGGCTGGAGTTTAAAAATCAGCGCGTCGAGGCAGCGTATCGTAAAGAGCTGGTTTATGGCGAAGATGATGCCAACCGCGCCTCGCCGCCAACCGTACGTGAACTGTTTGGCGCCGTGCGTCGCAACTATTTCCGTCTTTACTTCCACTATATGTACTTCAACATTGCGCGCATTTTGTATCTGCAGGTGGATAACGTTTTCGGTTTGTTCCTGCTGTTCCCGTCCATTGTTGCGGGTACGATAACATTGGGTCTGATGACACAGATCACCAACGTGTTTGGTCAGGTTCGCGGGTCGTTCCAGTATCTGATCAGTTCCTGGACCACGCTGGTGGAACTGATGTCCATCTACAAACGTCTTCGCAGCTTTGAACGCGAACTGGACGATCGGGATCTGCAGGAAGTCACCAATACATTTAGCTAAAACAGGGAGTTGCTATGTCCTTTGCCGTACCGCGCACGTTATCGCTGTCCTTACTCGCCGCACTTGTACTGGCGGGTTGTGCCGAAAAAGGGGCCGCCCCGCTTAAAAAAGGTGAGAAACCTGTGGATGTGGCGAGCGTTGTGCGGCAAAAAATGCCCTCAACGGTCAAAGACCGCAATGCGTGGGCTGAGGCCTTAGCAAAGACCTTTGAAAGCCAGAAAATTGCCCCCACCGAGGAGAATATCTGCTCGGTGCTGGCCGTGGCGCAGCAGGAGTCGATGTACCAGTCAGACCCGGTGGTGCCTGGGCTGAACAAAATTGCCTGGAAAGAGATCGACCGTCGCGCGGAATCGATGCATATCCCGGTTTTCCTGGTGCATACCGCCCTTAAAATCACCTCGCCAAACGGCAAAAGCTACAGCGATCGGCTGGATACGGTGAAAACCGAGAAACAGCTGAGCGCCATTTTTGATGATTTCATTAATATGGTGCCGATGGGGCACAAGCTGTTTGGCTCGCTCAATCCGGTGCATACCGGTGGCCCGATGCAGGTCAGTATTGCCTTTGCTGAGCAACATACGGACGGTTATCCGTGGAAAATCGACGGGACGGTGCGTCAGGAGGTCTTCTCCCTGCGTGGCGGGCTGTGGTTTGGTACGTATCATCTGCTGAACTATCCGGCGAGCTATAACGAGCCGTTGTACCGCTTTGCCGACTTTAACGCGGGCTGGTATGCCAGCCGAAACGCAGCGTTCCAGAGTGCGGTCAGCCGTGCAAGCGGGGTAAAACTGGCGCTGGACGGCGATCTCATCGCTTACGGCAGCAGCAAGGCGGGCACCACGGAACTGGCGGTACGGAAATTATCGTCAACGCTTGGCATGAATGATAGCGACATTCGCCGTCAGCTGGAGAAGGGCGATAGCCTGGCGTTTGAGAAAACGGATCTCTACAGGCAGGTCTTCGCGCTGGCAGAGAAGAAGAGTGGAAAAGCGTTACCGCGGGCAATCCTGCCGGGTATTCAACTGGAAAGCCCGAAAATCACCCGTAACCTGACTACGGCATGGTTCGCAAAACGCGTGGACGATCGCCGGGCTCGCTGTATGGGGCTTTAGTGACGACGACGCAAGCGCAGGACTAGCGCGACCACACCCAAAATCAGACAACCCGCGAGGAAGGGGACGAGGCCGAACAGGGTGCTCACGCCAAAACCGATCTCAACCCGCGGGCGACCATTATCCTGCACCTGCATTAAATGTTCATATACGCCAGGCGCATGAACCAGCATGTTGAGAAGCTGTGAGCCAGCCCAGAAGCAGAACAGGACAAACAGGGCATAAGCGATATTACCCGCTGTGGAGGTTTTTGGTGGGGTGCCGCCAAAAATCGGTTTCGACAAGGTAAAGTCAGCCATAAAGACCTCCGGATATATCACTCTGTTAATACGCTTCGTACAGGGTGAGTTTGACAGGTCATAGCATTTGTCAATATCAGAATCGTGGTAATTTGCCCTGCGGAATTCTCCTGGATTGTCGATTTCTGCAGCACATCACAATTTCATCACTTAAGTGAAATTGCGTCGCGTTTCAGAATTTCCGCATCTGCCACAGACCTGATGGTAAAACTGTGAGAGGATGTCTTTTTTTCTGCCGGAGTTGTTATGAAACTCACGTCCAAACTACGCCGTGACTGGCATTACTACGCCTTTGCTATCGGGCTGATCTTTATTCTTAACGGTGTCGTGGGGCTGCTGGGGTTTGAAGCCAAAGGGTGGCAAACCTATGCCGTTGGGCTGGTGACCTGGGTGATCAGTTTCTGGCTGGCCGGGTTGATTATCCGCCGCCGTCCTGAAGAGACGACAGCGGATGAGGCGGAGACGGTGAAGAGAACCGATTAACCGTTTACGGAACTTTTCAGGGCGCTGTCAGCAGCATGACGCTCCAGCGCCAGTTCGATCAGACGGGTGATCAGCTCAGGGTAACTCAACCCGCTGGCCTGCCACAGTTTCGGATACATACTGATGTTGGTAAAGCCCGGCAGGGTGTTGATTTCATTAATCACGACCTCATTTTCTGGCGTCAGGAACACATCCACACGCGCCATGCCGCAGCAGCCAAGGGCCTGATAGGCGTTGATGGCGATCGCCCGGATCTTATCGTTGACGGCCGGATCGATATTCGCCGGCACGACGACCTGAGCGCCTTTATCATCAATATATTTGGTGTCGTAAGAGTAGAAATCGCTGTTTAACACCACTTCACCGCAGGTGCTTGCCTGTGGGAAATCATTGCCCAGCACCGCGCACTCAATTTCACGCCCTTTGATACCCTGCTCAACCACGACTTTGTGGTCAAACTCAAAAGCCAGACGAACGGCTTCGGTGAACTGCGCTTCGCTTGTCACTTTGCTGACGCCAACGGAGGAGCCCTGGTTCGCAGGCTTCACGAACAGCGGCAGACCCAGCTGGGCGGAAATCTGGCTGAAGCTGTACTTGTCGCGGTTAGCACGGGTGAGCGTCACGAACGGGGCAATGTTGAGCCCGGCATCACGCAGCAGGCGTTTGGTGACATCTTTATCCATGCAGGCAGCAGAGCCCAGTACATCGGAACCGACAAATGGCAGGTTAGCCATGCGCAGCATACCCTGCAGCGAACCATCTTCGCCCAGCGTGCCGTGGACGATTGGGAACACGACGTCAATCTGAGCAAGCGCCTGCGCATTACCGGCGTCGATAAGTTGCCCCTTCACTACGCCAGGGACGGTGGCGACGCTGATTTCAGAAGGATTAAGGGCGATATGTGCCGGATCGTTGGCGTTTAACAGATACTGGCTCGCATCGTTCACATGCCACTGGCCCTGTTTATCAATGCCCAGCAGCACTACGTCGAAACGGTTTTTATCAATCGCATCGACAATATTTTTTGCCGACTGCAACGAAACCTCGTGCTCCGCTGATTTTCCCCCAAAGACAATACCTACGCGCTGCTTTGCCATCTCACTCTCTTCCAGTCTGACGAAAAGCCAATAACATACCACGATGCCCGGCGGGTTTCGCGGCCTTCTGCCATAATGTTTTGGGGAGTAAAAAGGGGGGAGTGTGAAAGGTAAAACGCTGCTGATCGTGATCATCCTGGTGGCTGTCGCAACGGTGGGTTACCGCTGGTTGCCGTCTTACTACAACCCTTTTACGCCGCTCACGCTTGATGACCCGCCAGGTAAAATCACCCAGTATAAACTCCGGCGTTTAACCCCCGAGGCCTGCGCCAGCCTGTTATCGCAAGCCAATCAGAAAGCGCTTATCCGCACACAGCCGGTAGCTGACAGCGGCGGAGCATGCCCCCTTCACAACGTGGTACGTGTGCGTGACTTCGGGCCGGTCAGTCTGAACAGCAGTTTTCTGGCCAGCTGTCCGCTCGCACTGAGTTCAGCACTGTTTGTCAGCCAGCAGGCCCGGCCACTCACCAAAACCTGGACCGGAAGCGAGCTGACGCGTATTGAGCATCTGGGCAGCTATGCCTGTCGCAATATTTACCACCGCCCTGACGCAAGACGCAGTGAACATGCCTCGGCAGAGGCGCTGGATATCAGCGCGTTTCAGCTGGCGAACGGTGAACGGGTCACCATCCTGCGCGGCTGGAGATCGACAAAAACGCAGCCGTGGCTACAGGCATTGCTGACGGCGAGCTGTGGCTATTACGGTAACGGCCTGGGGCCGGACTATAACGCGGCGCATGCCAACCATTTTCACCTGGGGATGCGTGGGTTTGGACTCTGCTATTGAAGCATAATCTTCCGCCAGAAATTGGATAGTTTGTGACATATTTCACAAATATGATGACTGGGAAGATAAAACACCAAAGTCAGCAAGGCCGCATCTCTGGCACGGCGCGGAAGCAGGTAACTTGCTAATCTGTCAGCGAATTCGCCTAAAAATGAAGACTATTTCTTTTATGGAATCCTGGAAAGTTAATCTCATCTCGGTCTGGTTCGGGTGTTTCTTCACCGGACTGGCCATTAGCCAGATTTTGCCCTTTCTACCGCTGTACGTCTCGCAGCTGGGCGTGACCTCTCATGAAGCCCTCTCCATGTGGTCGGGTCTGACGTTCAGCGTGACGTTTCTGGTTTCGGCCATTGTGTCACCGATGTGGGGTAGCCTGGCGGATCGAAAAGGGCGCAAACTGATGCTGCTGCGCGCTTCGTTAGGAATGGCGATAGCCATTCTGCTGCAGGCCTTTGCCACCAACGTCTGGCAGCTGTTTATCCTGCGGGCGATCATGGGGCTGACATCCGGCTATATTCCTAACGCCATGGCGCTGGTCGCCTCACAGGTGCCGCGTGAGCGTAGCGGCTGGGCGCTGAGTACGCTCTCCACCGCACAGATAAGTGGCGTGATCGGCGGCCCGCTGCTGGGGGGCTTTCTGGCCGACCATGTGGGTCTGCGCGCCGTGTTTTTCATTACCGCCATCCTGCTGGTGGTCAGTTTTCTGGTAACGCTGTTTCTGATCAAAGAGGGCGGACGTCCGGTCGTCAGCAAATCTGAACGGCTGAGCGGCAAAGCGGTCTTTGCCTCACTGCCTTATCCCGGGCTGATGATAAGCCTGTTCGTGACCACCATGGTGATCCAGCTCTGTAACGGTTCAGTGGGCCCCATTCTGGCGCTGTTTATTAAATCGATGGAGCCAGACAGTAATAATATTGCGTTTCTCAGTGGGATGATCGCTGCCGTACCGGGTGTGTCTGCGTTAATTTCTGCACCGCGGCTGGGAAAACTGGGTGACAGGATCGGCACGGCACGCATCCTGATGGCTACGCTGATTTTTGCCGTGGTGCTCTTCTTTGCGATGTCGTTCGTCACCTCTCCGCTTCAGCTCGGCGTGCTGCGATTTCTGCTTGGCTTTGCCGATGGTGCCATGTTACCTGCGGTGCAGACATTGCTGGTGAAATATTCAAGTGACCAGGTGACAGGCCGTATTTTTGGCTATAACCAGTCATTTATGTATTTGGGCAATGTTGCCGGTCCGCTTATTGGTGCATCGGTTTCGGCGATGGCGGGTTTTCGTTGGGTATTTGCAGCCACGGCGATGGTGGTGTTGATCAATATTATCCAGCTGGCGATTGCCCTGCGACGCCGTCGGCAAATAGCGGAGACGAAATCGACGCGATAATTGTCTTCGGTAATGCATTATATATTCTTATGATCGCCGCATTTTTTTATAACCAAATGCGGCTTTTTCTTTTGAGAAAAACGTTTCGCTGACGGCCTGCAATCTCTATTCTGGCAGCGACGTCACTTTTGCATAAGATAATACTTTTCTCCTCTTTGCATTATTCATTCAGAATGCTAAGTTCTGGAAAAACTCATAAGGAAATAGCACGATGAAAAATCTCATTGCTGAGTTGTTGGTCAAGCTTGCACAAAAGGAAGAAGAGTCAAAAGAACTGGTCGCCCAGGTCGAAGCACTGGAAATAGTGGTTACGGCACTGCTCCGGCAGATGGCCAAAACCGATCAACAGGCACTGATTGAAAGCGTTGAAGGTGCGCTGGACAGCGCCAGGCCTGATTCCCAGGTACCGGTTCAGGATGCTGAAATGCTCCACCAGTACGTAAAGAAGCTGTTAAGGCATCCGCGCAGCTAAACCGTCACAGTTCCTGACGGCCCGTCATAGAATTGTCATGCTGGATGCCTATAGTCGCTCTGTTTTATTTTTTATGTATTTGTACATGGAGAAAATAAATTGAAGCAGAGCGCACTTTTCATTGCATTACTTCCTTTGTTTATTACCCCTGCCATTTATGCCGAAACGACCAATACTCACGTGCTGGATAATCGTGCGGCAACCGGAGATATCACCCAGCCAGGCGGCGCACGTCGACTGTCAGACGATCAAACCGCAGCCATTCGCGCTTCGCTGAATGATAAACCGGCTAAAAATATTATTCTGCTGATTGGCGATGGAATGGGGGATTCCGAAATAACGGCGGCGCGAAATTATGCCGAGGGCGCTGGCGGCTTTTTTAAAGGCATCGACGCATTGCCCCTGACCGGACAATATACGCATTACTCGCTGGATAAAAAAACCGGTAAACCAGACTACGTAACGGATTCCGCCGCCTCTGCCACCGCCTGGACAACAGGGGTAAAAACCTATAATGGTGCGCTGGGCGTGGATATTCACGAAAAAGATCATCAAACCATTCTGGAGATGGCGAAAGCGGCGGGGCTGGCAACCGGCAACGTCTCCACCGCTGAGATCCAGGATGCGACGCCTGCGGCGCTGGTCGCGCATGTGACCTCGCGTAAATGTTACGGCCCGTCTGTGACCAGTGAAAAATGTCCCGGCAACGCGCTGGAAAAAGGCGGGAAAGGATCGATCACCGAACAGATGCTGAACGCGCGTCCTGACGTAACGCTGGGCGGCGGGGCGAAAACCTTCGCAGAAACCGCCACGGCGGGTGAGTGGCAGGGGAAAACGCTGCGCGAACAGGCACAGGCTCGCGGTTATCAACTGGTGAGTGATGCCGCTTCTCTGGCCGGGATTACCGAAGCGAATCAGGACAAGCCGCTGCTGGGACTGTTTGCTGACGGCAACATGCCCGTGCGCTGGGAGGGACCGAAAGCGTCTTACCACGGCAACATCGATAAACCGGCGGTGACCTGTACAGCGAATCCGAAACGTACTGACAGCGTACCGACACTGGCGGCGATGACGGAGAAAGCCATTTCACTGCTCAGCAAGAGCGATAAAGGGTTCTTCCTGCAGGTTGAAGGGGCGTCAATCGATAAGCAGGATCATGCGGCTAACCCGTGCGGCCAGATAGGCGAAACGGTTGATCTGGATGAAGCGGTACAGAAGGCGCTGGCGTTCGCGAAGCAAGATGGTAATACCCTGGTCGTGGTGACTGCTGACCATGCGCACGCCAGCCAGATCATCCCGGCAGATTCCAAAGCGCCCGGTCTGACTCAGGCGTTGAATACCAAAGATGGTGCGGTGATGGTGATGAGCTATGGCAACTCGGAAGAGGAGTCGATGGAACATACCGGTACGCAATTGCGCATTGCGGCATACGGCCCGCATGCCGCAAACGTGGTGGGACTGACCGATCAAACGGATCTGTTCTACACTATGCGTGCGGCACTGGGTCTGAAATAAGTGAATGCCTGGCGGCCATTTCCGCCGCCAGGTACCAGACTTACAGTGGAACTTCACAAAAGGATGGTGCAATGAAAACAACAATACTGGTGGGTCTGCTCTCAGGCGTGTTCATGATGGCTTCAGCGAACGCGGCAGAAAAGACCTTAACACCGCAACAACAGCGTATGACGACCTGTAATCAGCAGGCGACAGCGAAAGCGCTGAAAGGGGATGCCCGTAAGACCTACATGAGCGATTGCCTCAAAAATGGTGCATCCAAACCGGATGAGAAAAGCCTGACACCGCAGCAGCAAAAAATGCGCGAATGTAATGCGAAAGCGACCGAACAGATGCTTAAAGGCGACGATCGCAGCAAGTTCATGAGCGCTTGCCTCAAGAAACAGGCATAGTCCTATCGGGTGAGTCCTGACGCCGGCTCACCCGAAATTTCATACTTTCCCCGCATCCCCCCTCTCTATAATTTGGGAAAATGTTTCAGAATATTCCCAAAATATGATGAACGACGAAAACTTTTACAATAAAGAGCGTATTGGAGAAGACTGGCTTCAAAACCTTTCTCAGGATGACTCACACCGTACCGGCATACGCTTTGCCCGGCGAGTCCGTCTGGCGCGAATCGTTGGCCTGGCGGCGATGTTTTTTCCCATTGCCGGTGTGCTGGTGACCCATTTTTTGCCCGGCGGTTGGTGGTTATTACTGGTTAGCTGGGCTTTTATCTGGCCACATCTTGCCTGGCAGTTCGCCTGCCGCTCATCCGAGCCTTTTCACCGTGAAATCATCAACCTGAAGATCGATGCCCTTATTGCCGGAATATGGATTGGCCTGATGGGCGTCAATGCCCTGCCATCGGCAGCGCTGGTCATGATGATCGGCATGAACATGATGGGATCCGGCGGTTGTCGTTTATTTCTCGCGGGCATGGCCATGATCGCCTTATCCGCCGTCATGACCCTCCAGCTCACCGGAAACGTTGTGGTGCTCTCTCCCGGACCGCTGGAGTGGTGGCTGACGTTGCCGGTCTTTATGCTCTACCCCATGCTCTTTGCCTGGGTGAGCCACCAGACGGCAATCCGTCTGGCGGAAAATAAACGAAGACTGGAAGTGATGAGCACCCGGGATGGTATGACTGGCGTCTACAACCGGCGCTACTGGGAAACGCTGCTGCGAAATGAATATGAGAAGTGCCGCCGGGGTCACTGCCAGACAACGATCCTGCTTATCGATATCGATCACTTCAAGAGCATTAACGATACCTGGGGGCATGATGTGGGTGATGAAGCGATTATTGCCATTACCCGACAGCTACAGATGACGCTGCGGACAGGGGATTATATTGGCCGTTTTGGAGGCGATGAGTTCGCGATAATTATGTCCGGCACCCCGGCAGAAAGTGCCATCGCGGCGATGTCGCGCGTACACGAGCGGCTGCAAAAACTGTCGTTGCCCTGTGCTCCGAACGAACGACTTCGCATCAGCGTCGGCATCGCCCCGTGGGGGACTCAGTTTGGTCACTATCGGGAGTGGCTAAAAGCGGCAGATATCGCGCTGTATAAAGCCAAAAATGCCGGACGCGGACGGACCGAGGTAGCCGCCTGACATCCGGCTCAGACGGTCAGGACTTACTCAGCTTCTCTGACTTTTCCATGCATTTTGCCATCGCTTCAATGACCGCCGCACGGAATCCGCGCTCTTCCAGCACCCGCACCGCTTCGATGGTGGTGCCGCCAGGCGAGCAGACCATATCTTTCAGTTCCCCTGGATGCTTGCCGGTTTCCAGCACCATTTTGGCTGAACCCATCACCGCCTGTGCGGCAAATTTGTAGGCCTGCGCGCGTGGCATACCGCCAAGCACCGCAGCATCCGCCATCGCTTCCAGGAACATAAAGACATACGCGGGAGCAGAACCACTCACGCCCACCACCGGATGGATCATCGACTCGGCAATCACTTCCGCTTCGCCGAAGCAGCGGAAAATGTTCAGCACATCGGCCACATCTTCCGGCGTCACCAGCGCGTTAGGGGTGATGGAGGTCATCCCGGCATTGACCAGTGAAGGGGTATTGGGCATTGCGCGTACAATTTTACGGTCATGACCCAGGGCACGAGCCAGCTGATCGAGCGTCACGCCTGCAGCAATCGATACCACCAGCGTGTCTTTGTTCAGGCTGGAGGTGATCTCGCTCAGCACTTTGATCATGATGTTCGGTTTAACCGCCCCAAAGACGATATCGGCGACCTGGGCCACTTCCTGCGCGCTTTCGGCTGCGTTGATACCATACTCATCACGCAACGCCGCGACTTTATCCGGTGATGGTGTATAGACCCAAATCTGACCCGGCAGGACCTGCCCGCTGGCGATCAGGCCACCCAGGATGGCTTTGCCCATGTTACCGCAGCCAATAAACCCGATTTTCTTCTCCATCACGTTTCTCCGTCGTTATGCGTTGTTTTCTCTGATTGATAGCTTAACAACGAAATGCAGGCGACAATAGTCGCCAGTATCAATATGGGGAGACATTATGGCGATTTGGGTTGATGCGGACGCGTGTCCGAATGTGATTAAAGAGATTTTGTTCCGTGCTGCCGAACGCGTTCAGATGCCGCTTACGCTGGTGGCGAACCAGAATATCCGCGTACCCCCTTCCCGATTCATTCGTGCGTTGCGGGTGCCTGCCGGGTTTGACGTGGCGGATAACGAGATTGTACGGCTGTGCAGCGCTGAGGATCTGGTGATCACGGCGGACATTCCTTTGGCTGCGGAGGTACTGGAGAAGGGGGCCGCAGCCCTGAACCCGCGCGGTGAGCGCTACTCGCCAGCAACCATTCGGGAAAAACTGACCATGCGCGATTTTATGGATACGCTTCGCGCCAGCGGCGTGCAGACCGGTGGGCCAGACAGTCTATCTCAGCGTGACCGCCAGCAGTTTGCCGCAGAGCTGGATAAGTGGTTGCTGGAAGTGAAGCGCCGCACAGCGTAATGATAATCATTGTCAAATATGGTACAGTATGGCGGTGACAGGGTTGTCATCCCGTACCGCTTTGCAGTAAAGTAAACGCAACATCTTCTGCAATTATTTCTTTACACTCTTCGGCCATCCGGCATCAAGGGGAAACACCTGGTTATGACCCAACCCATCTTTTTAGTTGGCCCCCGCGGCTGTGGGAAAACCACCGTTGGCCTGGAACTGGCGCGCGCCTGTCAACGCCATTTTATTGATACTGACCACTGGCTGCAGAAACAGGCCGGACAAACCATTGCGGAAATCGTTGAAAAAGAGGGCTGGGAAAGCTTTCGCAGCCGTGAGACGGCCGCGCTGGAAGCGGTGACGGCACCCGATGCCGTGATTGCCACGGGCGGTGGGATTATTCTGGCGGAATATAACCGCCACTTTATGCGCGAAAAAGGGATTGTGATTTACCTCTGTGCGCCGGTGGCTGCCCTGGTGGGGCGTCTGGAAGCGTTTCCGGAAGAGGGGCAACGCCCTGCGCTGACCTCCAGACCGCTCAGCGAAGAAGTGAGCGAAGTGCTGGCGGAGCGCGATGCATTATACCGCGAAGCGGCACATCACGTGGTGGATGCGTCAGCGCCGCCCGAAGAGGTTGTTATTCAGATTATTACCGCCCTGCGTTTGGCTTGTGCCAGCTAACCGCCGTCTATACTTATAGCTCTGACATAATAAAAGGATGAGCTATGCCAACCAGACCTCCCTATCCGCGTGAAGCACGTATCGTTACCGTAGAAAAAGGCCAGGGCGATCGCACCGTGACCTGGTATCAACTGCGTGCCGATCACCCCAAACCCGACTCGCTGATCAGCGAACACGAAACCGAGCAGGAAGCGCTGGATGCCAAACGGCGCTACGAAGATCCCGATAAGTCGTGAGTCAATTCCTGAATGGCCTAATACCGTGCGCACATCACACTTTTTACTCATCGTTAATGTTAAGCAAGAGTTAATATTTAGTTATTACAGGTAGCTTTGAAATGGGCAGGCGATCTTTACATTTCGGTGTGCGGATCACCTGCTACGCTTGGTGCTGTTTTGTTGAAAAAATGAACGGCACAGCGTAGTGAGCCTGTGCCTGTGTGAAAGTTTTGGTAGTAACGGAAGGCGATGAAGATGAAGGCGACGTTGGCGATCCTCACCATTGGTGTGGTGCCTGTAAGCGAAGTATTACCGCTCTTAACCGAGCATGTATCTGAACAACAGATCACGCATCTTAGCCTGCTGGGTAAGATAAGCCGGGAAGAGGTCATGGAAGACTACGCTGTCGAGGCGGGGGAGGATCCCCTGGCGACGTTATTAAGTGACGGTAAACTGGCACATGTATCCCGTCAGAAAGTCGAGCGCGCGCTTCAGGGAGTGATAGAAGTGCTCGATAATCAAGGGTATGACGTTATTTTGCTCATGAGTACCGCACCCATCAAAGGACTCGTCGCACGTAATGCGATTTTGCTGGAGCCGATGCGGATCATTCCGCCGCTGGTGGCCTCGATTGTTGACGGGCACCAGGTCGGGGTGATTGTGCCCATTGAAGAACTGATGGATAACCAGGAGGCAAAATGGCAGGTGCTTGAAAAAACGCCTCTGTATGCCCTGGCAAATCCGTTCTGGGACAGTGAGGCCAAACTCATTGCGGCCGGGAAGGAGCTACTGGAACGCGGGGCAGATGTGTTAATTCTCGACTGCCTGGGGTTTCATCAGCATCATCGCGATTTACTGCAAAAAGCGCTTGATGTACCGGTACTGTTGTCGAATGTTCTGATGGCGCGTCTGGCCTCAGAATTGCTGGCCTGATGATTTTGCGTGACAGGTCATGAGCATGGCCCCTATAGTGGATTTTTCTCTAAAAAATATAAGGGCCAGTTCATGCTTCAAAGTAACGAATACTTTTCCGGTAAAGTGAAATCCATTGGTTTTACCAGCAGCAGCACTGGCCGCGCCAGTGTCGGCGTGATGGCTGAAGGGGAATACACCTTTGGTACAGCCGAAGCTGAAGAGATGACAGTGGTGAGCGGTGCGCTTAACGTCTTACTGCCGGGTGAAACGGAATGGAAAGTTTACTCTGCTGGCGAAGTTTTCAACGTCCCTGGCCACAGTGAATTCCATCTGCAGGTTGCTGAACCGACCTCTTATCTGTGCCGCTATCTGAAATAATCCTCTTCCCTCTCCCCTTTGGGGAGAGGGTCAGGGGGAGGGAAAATTATCTCTGCGCTTCTCCGCCGAGGCCTTCCACCAGATTCTGAATTAACGCGGCCAACTCGCCGGTCATCAGGATAAAGTCCGCATCAAAGCGCTGGGCGTAATCTTCACGATCGATATCTTCGTTCTGATCGCGCAGTTCATCGCAGAACTTCAGACGCTTAACAGAGCCATCATCACACATCACGAACTGAATACGCTGCTGCCAGTCGAGAGCGAGTTTGGTGACCACTTTGCCTGCTTCAATGTGCACGGCGATCTCGTCGCTCACCAGATCCTGCTTTTTCGCGCGGATGACGCCGCCATCTTCAAGCAGGGCTTTCAGCTCGGCCTCATCAAGGATCTGGAAGCCTTGTGCCGCCGTGCCGCTGCGCACCCATTCGGTCAGGGTTAACTCAATTGGCGTTTCCAGCGCCAGGGGCACCACCGGTAAAGAGCCGATGCTCTTACGCAGCAGGGCCAGCGTATCTTCCGCTTTTTTGGGGCTGGCGCAGTCCACCATGATCAGCCCGTTGACGGTATCGATCCACATCATGGTCTGGCTGAAGCGGCTAAACGCGCGCGGCAGCAGGGAGTGCAACACTTCGTCTTTCAGAGAATCTTTTTCAGTCTTTTTCAGCTTACGGCCCTGTTCGGCTTCAAGCTTGAAAATTTTCGCTTCAAGCGCCTGCTTCACCACCGGCGTGGGCAGGATTTTCTCTTCTTTACGGGCGCAAACAATGATTTGACCCGTGCTGCTGGCGTGGGTCAGGGCATCGCTTTGTGAACCCATTGGCGGAACCCAACCGGTTTTTGCCATATCCTGGCTTCCGCAAGGGGAAAAGGTATAAGCGGCTAACTGTTTTTCCATCTCTTCTGCACGCAGCGAAACGTCGCGGCTGAGACGGTAAACCATCAAATTTTTGAACCACAGCATGATAATTTCCACGGCCTTGTCGTTAAATCAGCGGGCATGATAACGAATTGTCGCATCGCTTGCATTGCTAATCGGGAAGCGTGCTTCTACTCTGTTGATAATCAAAATAATGAGGAGAGTCTTGTGCGTATTGGGATTGATTTGGGCGGCACCAAAACAGAAGTCATCGCACTGAGCGAGCAGGGGGAACAACTTTTCCGTCACCGTCTGCCCACGCCGCGCGACGATTATCACCAGACTATCGAGACGATTGCCCGGCTGGTTGAGATGGCAGAGCAGGCGACAGGACAGGCCGGCAGCGTCGGGATGGGCATTCCCGGGTCCATTTCGCCTTATACCGGGGTGGTGAAAAACGCCAACTCTACCTGGCTCAACGGCCAGCCCTTTGATAAAGATTTGAGCGCGCGTCTGCAGCGCGAGGTGCGTCTGGCGAATGACGCGAATTGTCTGGCGGTATCAGAGGCCATCGACGGTGCGGCGGCAGGGGCTCAGACCGTATTTGCTGTCATCATCGGTACCGGCTGCGGGGCCGGTGTGGCGTTCGGCGGGCGTGCGCATATCGGCGGTAACGGTACGGCGGGGGAGTGGGGACATAACCCTTTGCCGTGGATGGATGAAGATGAGCTCAAATACCGTGTCGAAGTGCCGTGCTACTGTGGAAAACAGGGCTGCATAGAGACGTTTATTTCCGGCACCGGTTTTGCCACGGATTACCACCGCCTGAGCGGTCAGCCGCTTAAGGGGAACGAGATTATGCGCCTGGTTGAGGAGCAGGATCCTGTGGCGGAACTGGCGTTGAGCCGCTACGAAATGCGCCTGGCGAAATCGCTGGCGCATGTGGTGAACATTCTCGATCCTGATGTGATTGTGCTGGGCGGTGGGATGAGCAATGTCGACCGGCTGTACGCAACGGTGCCTGCTCTCGTCAAACAGTGGGTCTTCGGTGGCGAATGCGAAACCCCGATCCGCAAAGCCGTCCACGGTGACTCCAGCGGCGTGCGCGGCGCAGCGTGGTTATGGCCGGAATAAAAGCAAAACAGCAACGCACGTTGCGGTTTTTAATGTTTGTACCCTCTCCCTGTGGGAGAGGGCCAGGGTGAGGGCACCAGACCGCACCGATCCGCCTTTCACTGCACCGCATACTCCTTATCCAGCCTGCTATACCCCAGTCCATTAATCTTCTTCACTTTGATCTGCACCGGAATACGCTCCTTCATGGCCTCGACGTGGCTTATCACGCCGATGGTTTTCCCGGTGGCGTTTAGCGCGTCGAGCGCATCCAGCGCGGTGTCCAGCGTTTCGCTGTCGAGCGTGCCAAAACCTTCATCCAGGAACAGCGAATCGATTCGCGTTTTGTGACTCACCAGGTCAGAAAGCGCCAGCGCCAGCGCAAGACTGACGAGGAAGCTTTCGCCGCCAGAGAGCGTGCGGGTATCGCGTACGGCATCGGCCTGCCAGGTATCAACCACCTCCAGCTCCAGTGCGTCGCTGACTTTACGCTGCAGCAGATAGCGCCCGTGCAGGCGATTAAGCTGTTGGTTGGCGAGCCAGACCAGATTATCCAGCGTCAGACCCTGGGCGAATTTGCGGAACTTATCCCCGGTGCTGGAGCCTATCAGCGCATTCAGATAACCCCAGTCTTCGGCCTGACGTGAGGCCTCGTTAATTTGCTGCATCAGCGCCAGCTGATGCTGACGGTTATCGCTGTCCTGCTTAAGCTGCTGGCGGATCTCCCCCTGATGGGTGGTGTTGTCACGAAGCAGCTGCGCCAGCTGCTGTAGCTGTGCCTGCAGGGTTTGCGCGTTCGCGTCCAGCCCTTCCGGTCGCTGGTTCTGGTGGGCCTGCAACTGCTGTTCAGCCTGCCCGCAGAGCGCGATTGCCTGCTGAAGCTGGCTCTCCAGCGTCTGCTTGCGTTGCTCAAGACGGCGGATGGTCTCTTCATCCAGCAGCGCGGCGAGAAAGGCCTCCCGATCGGCAAAGCAGCTGGCTGCCAGGGCGGTGGCAAACTGCGTTGTGGCGTGCTGTAGCCGCTCGCTTTCCAGACTCTCCTGCTGCTGCAGGGTGGCAAGCTGGCTTTGAAGGGACAGGCATTCGTCGTGGATCTCGCGCCAGTTCTCAGGAATGGCCGGTTCCGCCTCGGTGTCATCGCCTGCCGGAAGCGTGTCGAGTAGCGGTTTCAGGATATTAATGCGTTCCTGAATCGCCGCATGCTGCGTCTGTTTTTCCTGCCACAGGTTGAATTCCGCTTCCCGGGCCTGCAGCCAGGCGGCTTCTGATCCCTCTTCAGGAACGTTCAGTGACAGTGAGAGCAGGGCGTTTTCCAGCGCCTGCCGCGTAGCCGACAGCTGCTGCTGATACTGGCGCTCCTGCGCTTGCTGTTCGTTAAGCTGATGTTGCAGGGTCAGGCGCTGGCTGAGCTGATAGAGCTGACGTTCGTACTGTTCCTGCTCGTTCATCCACGGGGCAATATCTTCCTGAATATTCAATGAGATATTCAGGGTGGCGCAGACCTCCTGCCACTCTTTAGTGAGCGCTTGCTCTTCCTGAGAGAGCGTCTGTGCTTCGTCTGTTTCTCGCTGGATCTGCTGCGTCAGGGCATTGACCTGTCCCAGCACCAACAGGCCTTCGTCTTTCAGCGCGGCGACCTCTTTTTCCAGCGCATCCCGGCGTCGCTGGTTATCGGTGAGTTCAAGCGCCTGATACGTCTCAACGGCAGGATGTTCACTGGAACCGCACAGTGGGCAGGGTTTACCCGCCTCAAGCTGCGAACGGTAGTTTTCCAGCTTTTTGATCGTCGCTTCGCTTTCGCACAATGCTTTCAGATCGACATAGTGCTGGTTTTTTTCTTTGTACTGCTGGCGGCGCAGCGTCAGCGTTTCATTGAGTTTTACCTGCTCGGCCTGCGCCTTTTTCCGGGTATCCGCGTTCTGCTGCAGCCGTTTTTGCAGTGGCTGATAGCGGGCATGAAGTGACGTCAGACGCTGACGGAAAGGGCGTGACCGGGACTGTTGCTCCATTGCCGCCGCGACGTCATCCGCCGTCAGCGTCAGGGCGTTTTCCGGCATGTCGGCGAGCTTCTGACGTAATTCCGCAACACGTGCTGCAAGTGTGGCAATCTGATGTTTATCGCGGTTCAACTGCGCGAAATGGGCGCGCCAGCCGGCAATCTCCTGGCCCCACACGCGGTAACGCTCATGCGCCGCAAGCCATGTTGCCTGGGTTGTCAGATCGATCTGCAGTTGTTGATGGGTACGCAGTGCCGTAAGTCGGATGCGCGAGCGCTGCGCAGTTTTGGCCTGTAAGCGAGTATTTACTTCGACAATGCGCTGTTTTGTCTGCCCGAGGCGCGTGGTCTGCTCTTGCTGGCTATCCCACAGGGGGCGAAGCTGGGCGGCGGGCTGCGCAAGCTGGAGCTTTGCCAGCTCAGGCGCGGCCTCCGTCAGGGCCTGCTGCGCCTGCTGTTGCATGAGCATGACGCGCTGTTGCTCGCGAATAAGCTCGTCGTTGCGCGTCAGCCACTGAAAATCTCGCTGTTGGTTCTGCTGCTGAGTCAGCAGGGTTTTCTCTTCGTCAGTAAGTGCCTGCAAACTCTGCTGTAACTGCTGTTGTTGCGCTTCGCTCAGTAGCACCACGCCTGCGGCCTGCGCTTCGCACTTCTCAAGCGCGGTACGGGCGGCTTTATGTTTCTCGAACACCATTGCTGAAATCTGGCCGTAGATCTCCGTACCGGTCAGCTCCTCCAGCAGTTCGGCGCGATCGCCCGGTTTCGCATTGAGGAAGGCGGCAAATTGCCCCTGAGAGAGCAACATTGAGCGGGTAAAACGGCCATAATCCAGCCCGGTGAGCGCGGCGGTTTGCTCCAGTTTGTCCGTCACTTTGTCGGCCAGAATTTTACCGTCTTCACAGCGCGCCAGTTCGACGCGCGGTGCCTGCAGGTTCCCATCTGGCTGATTTCGCGCGCGGTTCTGGCTCCAGAACGCGCGGTATGCGATGCCTTTTACCTCAAACTCCACCTCGGCCAGGCACTCGGCGGTATCGCGGGTCATCAGGTCGTTTTGTGCCTGGGAGACTTTTTGCAGACGGGGCGTTTCGTGGTAAAGGGCCAGACAGATGGCGTCGAGCAGGGTGGTTTTTCCGGCACCGGTCGCGCCGGTAATGGCGAACAGTCCGTTGCTGGCAAACGGCTCAGCGGTAAAATCAATTTTCCACTCGCCCTTCAGGGAGTTGAGGTTTTTCAGACGCAGGCTCAGAATTTTCATGCGTTCTCTTCCTCATCAGTAAGCGCGTGCAGAGTATGGCGGAACAGCTCGTTAAGCCTTGCGCGCGTTGTGTCGTCAATCTCTTCCTGCGACAGTCGGCGTTCAAATACCTCTTCCACCTTCAGTTCGCTGAGCGTTTCACGTTGCGCACCCAGCAGAATTTTCTCGCGCTGTTCGCGGCTGCGGCGTACCAGTAAGACCTCGACGGGCAGATCTTCCGTCAGCGCCTGGATTTTACGCTGCATATCATGCAGATAGTCGTCGGTTGTGATTTCGATATCCAGCCAGATGGGGGGATTTAGCTCGACACCGCGCCATTGCTCCAGCTGGGCGGTAATGGCCGCCAGATCGCCCTTCAGCACCGCCAGCGGTTGGGTGACGGGCACCTCCAGCGACGCCACGGCGCTGAGTTTGCCCTCGTTAAAGCTCACCAGATGCACACATTTGGCTTTGCCGGTCTCATCAAAACTGAGCGCAATGGGTGAGCCGCAGTAGCGAATGTGCTCGCAACCGCCAATGACCTGTGCCCGGTGAATATGTCCGAGCGCGATATAATCCGCTGGCGGGAAATGTTGTGCCGGGAAGGCGTCCAGCGTGCCAATATAGATGTCACGTACCGCGTCACTTTTACTGGCACCGACGGTGGTGAGGTGCCCGGTGGCAATCACCGGAATGGCCTGCTCACCGCGCAGGGCGCAGGCATCGGTATATTGTTGGTGATAATAGTCAGTGATGCTCTGCAGCAGATGCTGCTGTTTTTCCCCGCCTGACATCCCCGCCTGGCTCTGCACGATATCGCGTGGGCGCAGGAAGGGAACCGGGCACAGCACCGCCCCCGGTGTACCGTCACGTTTTTTCAGGATCTGCGGCGCATGTCCGGCACTGGCCACCACGGTAGTGTTAAGGAAGGCCAGGATGTCGCGGGATTCATTCAGCGTTGCGACGGAGTCATGGTTACCGGCGACAATCACCAGATGACAGCCGGTTTGTTGCAGATTTACCACGAAGCGGTTGTAGAGCTCACGCGCATAGCTTGGCGGCGAACCGGTGTCGAAAATGTCACCCGCAACAATAATCGCATCCACCTCGTGCGATCGGGCCGTGTCCAGCAGCCAGTTCAGGAACGCTTCATGCTCCGCTGCCCGGCTCTTGCTGTAAAAGTTTTGACCCAGATGCCAGTCCGAGGTGTGTAATATGCGCATAGCGAATCCGTGGCAAAAAAAGGGAATGGGGATTATAAACTTTCAGAAGCTGGAAAATAACCGCTGTAATAAAACAACAGTTTGCCATTTTACGTGGTACTGTTTTTCATAAATCTGTCATAAATCTGACGCATAATGACGCCGCATTACAAACTTGTAACTTAAATAAGATAAGACAGGGCAAAGTATGGCGAGACGTATTCTGGTCGTAGAAGATGAAGCTCCAATTCGTGAAATGGTGTGCTTCGTGCTCGAACAAAATGGCTTCCAGCCAGTTGAAGCGGAAGATTATGACAGCGCGGTGAACCAGCTGAATGAACCCTGGCCCGATCTGATCCTGCTTGACTGGATGTTGCCTGGCGGCTCCGGACTGCAGTTTATCAAACACATCAAGCGTGAAGCGATGACACGCGATATCCCCGTTGTCATGCTTACCGCGCGCGGTGAAGAGGAAGATCGCGTGCGCGGCCTGGAGACTGGCGCAGACGATTACATTACCAAACCCTTCTCACCGAAAGAGCTGGTTGCCCGCATTAAAGCTGTGATGCGCCGTATTTCACCGATGGCGGTGGAAGAGGTCATTGAGATGCAGGGCCTGAGCCTTGATCCCACCTCGCACCGCGTAATGACGGGCGAAAATCCCCTCGACATGGGGCCTACCGAATTCAAACTCCTGCATTTCTTTATGACTCACCCGGAGCGTGTTTACAGCCGCGAGCAGTTGCTGAATAACGTCTGGGGAACTAACGTGTATGTCGAAGACCGGACGGTTGACGTACATATCCGCCGCCTGCGTAAAGCGCTGGAACTGAGCGGCCACGATCGCATGGTACAGACGGTCCGCGGCACGGGTTATCGTTTTTCTACCCGTTTCTGAACAATGACAGGAGTGTGACGCGTGCTGGAACGTCTGTCATGGAAAAGGCTCGTCTTTGAACTGATCTTATGTTGTATTCCGGCCTTCATTTTGGGGGCTTTTCTTGGATACCTGCCGTGGTTTCTGCTGGCGTCCGTGACCGGGCTGTTGATCTGGCATTTCTGGAACTTACTGCGCCTCTCCTGGTGGCTATGGGTTGACAGAAGTATGACGCCTCCGCCGGGAAGCGGGAGCTGGGAGCCGCTGCTTTACGGTCTGCATCAGATGCAGATGCGTAATAAAAAGCGCCGTCGCGAGCTGGGAAGCCTGATTAAACGCTTTCGCAGCGGTGCAGAGTCGTTGCCGGATGCGGTGATTCTGACCACGGAAGAGGGGACGATCTTCTGGTGTAACGGTCTCGCCCAACAGCTGCTGGGCCTGCGCTGGCCGGACGATAATGGCCAGAACATCCTCAACCTTCTGCGTTACCCGGAGTTCACGCAGTATCTGAAAAAACGTGATTTCTCGCGTCCGCATAATCTGAAGCTCAACAATGGTCGCCATCTTGAAATTCGGGTGATGCCCTACAGCGATCAGCAGTGGCTGATGGTGGCGCGTGACGTCACCCAGATGCACCAGCTGGAAGGGGCAAGACGCAACTTCTTTGCGAACGTGAGCCACGAGCTGCGCACGCCGCTGACGGTACTGCAGGGCTATCTGGAAATGATGCAGGAGCAGACGCTTGAAGGTGCGCCGCGTGAGAAAGCGCTGCATACCATGCGCGAGCAGACGCACCGTATGGAAGGGCTGGTGAAGCAGCTGCTTACGCTGTCGAAGATTGAGGCGGCCCCGACGCTTGCCTTAAATGACACCATCGACGTACCGATGATGCTGCGGGTGGTGGAACGCGAAGCGCAAACCTTAAGCCATAAAAAGCATCATCTGACCTTTGACGTCGATAGCAGTCTGAAGGTGCTCGGAAGCGAGGATGAACTGCGGAGCGCTATCTCTAACCTGGTCTATAACGCGGTTAATCATACTCCTGAAGGAACGGATATTGTGGTGCGCTGGCAGCAGACGCCAGTGGGTGCTGAGTTTAGCGTCGAGGACAACGGGCCGGGCATTGCGCCTGAGCATCTTCCACGTCTGACCGAGCGGTTTTACCGGGTGGATAAAGCACGCTCCCGGCAAACCGGGGGAAGCGGGCTGGGGCTGGCGATTGTGAAGCACGCGGTGAATCACCATGAAAGCCGTCTCGATATTCAAAGCACGCTGGGCAAAGGAACCCGTTTTAGTTTCGTCATTCCGGAACGATTAATTGCCAAAAAAATCGCCTGACAACAGGTGTGTCATTTTACCTTTCCACGGGTCAGCCTTTGCTGGCCCGTTTGCTTTGCAGTAAAGCGAAACGTGAATGAATTTTATACGGCTGATGCTTTTTTGTTCGCATGATTAGCCATGGGTTTTTCATGATATTAGCGAATTATTCTGGTTGATATTTTCATGCTGGTATATTGTTCTGGTTTTACGATCCCACCTTGCCTTTAAACGTTATAAGCGTTTAAATTGCCCCCCAGATACTGTCAGACCGACTGTATTTGCGTGGTAAATCGAAAAACTATTCTTCTCCACGCCAGGACGGGAGCATATCCCGCTGAAATTGAGCAAAATTTCCGCTGTATCGTCCCGTCACGGATGGCGAAAATCTCAATATATTCAACACCACATCCACAGGCAGTAAGGTTTTATGACCCATCACTTAAAATCGCGTGACATCATCGCGCTGGGCTTTATGACATTTGCGCTGTTCGTTGGCGCAGGTAACATCATTTTTCCTCCAATGGTTGGCTTACAGGCGGGTGAACACGTCTGGACAGCAGCGTTTGGTTTCCTGATTACTGCCGTGGGCCTGCCGGTATTGACCGTGGTTGCGCTGGCGAAAGTTGGCGGTGGCGTGGATAGCCTCAGCACCCCGATTGGTAAAGTGGCTGGCGTTCTGCTGGCGACGGTGTGCTATCTGGCCGTTGGCCCGTTGTTTGCGACCCCGCGTACCGCTACCGTCTCCTTCGAAGTGGGGATTGCGCCGCTGACCGGTGACGGCGCGATGCCGCTGTTCATCTACAGCCTGGTCTATTTCGCGATTGTCATTCTGGTCTCCCTCTATCCAGGCAAACTGCTGGATACCGTGGGTAACTTCCTGGCCCCCCTCAAAATTATCGCGCTGATCGTACTGGCGGTGGCGGCCATTATCTGGCCTGCGGGTCCGATCAGCAGTGCAATGGATGCGTACCAAAACGCGGCCTTCTCTAACGGATTTGTGAACGGCTATCTGACAATGGATACGCTGGGCGCGATGGTGTTTGGTATCGTTATCGTGAACGCCGCGCGTTCCCGTGGTGTGACCGAAGCGCGTCTGCTGACCCGCTATACCATCTGGGCTGGTCTGATGGCCGGTGTGGGCCTGACGCTGCTCTATCTGGCGCTGTTCCGCCTGGGTTCCGATAGCGCCACGCTGGTGGATCAGAACGCAAATGGTGCGGCAATCCTCCACGCTTACGTCCAGCACACCTTTGGTGGCGCAGGCAGTATGCTGCTGGCTGCCCTGATCTTCCTGGCCTGCCTGGTGACGGCGGTTGGCCTGACCTGCGCCTGTGCGGAGTTCTTTGCCCAGTACCTGCCGCTCTCTTACCGCACGCTGGTGTTTATCCTTGGCCTCTTCTCCATGGCGGTGTCTAACCTTGGTCTGAGCCACCTGATTCAGGTTTCCATTCCGGTGCTGACGGCCATCTATCCGCCGTGTATCGTGCTGGTGGTGTTGAGCTTTACGCGCCCGTGGTGGAATAACTCCTCGCGAATTATTGCGCCAGCCATGTTTATCAGCCTGATTTTTGGTATCCTTGACGGGATTAAAGCATCAGCGTTTGCTCAAATACTGCCAGCTTGGACACAGCGTCTGCCGCTGTCTGAGCAAGGTCTGGCCTGGCTGATGCCTACCGTTGTTGCACTGGTTCTGGCCATTATCTGGGATCGTGCTGCAGGGCGTCAGGTCGCATCGAACGCCCATTAATCAACGGCAACAAACTGTTTAACCACGGGGCTTAAGGCCCCGTGGTTTTTTGTTTTTTTCGTGTTGAATGGCAAGATTTAAATGGAAAGCACTAACAAACTCAAACGTGGGCTGAGCACGCGCCACATTCGCTTTATGGCGCTCGGCTCCGCTATCGGTACCGGTCTTTTTTATGGCTCGGCAGATGCCATCAAAATGGCCGGTCCAAGCGTTCTGCTGGCCTACATCATCGGTGGCGTGGCGGCGTATATCATCATGCGTGCGCTGGGAGAGATGTCGGTTCATAACCCGTCAGCCAGTTCATTCTCGCGCTATGCGCAGGAGAACTTAGGCCCGCTGGCCGGGTTTATCACCGGCTGGACCTACTGCTTCGAAATTCTGATTGTGGCCATTGCCGATGTCACCGCCTTTGGCATCTACATGGGCGTCTGGTTCCCGGCGGTGCCGCACTGGATTTGGGTGTTGAGCGTGGTGCTGATTATCTGCGCCGTCAACCTGATGAGCGTGAAGGTCTTTGGTGAACTGGAGTTCTGGTTCTCCTTCTTCAAGGTTGCCACCATCATCATCATGATTGTTGCCGGTTTCGGCATCATCATCTGGGGGATCGGTAACGGCGGCCAGCCAACCGGTATTCATAATCTCTGGAGCAACGGTGGCTTCTTCAGCAACGGCTGGCTCGGCATGGTGATGTCGCTCCAGATGGTGATGTTCGCCTACGGCGGGATTGAGATTATCGGGATTACCGCCGGGGAAGCCAAAGACCCGGAGAAGTCCATTCCGCGCGCCATCAACTCGGTGCCGATGCGTATTCTGGTGTTCTATGTGGGTACGCTGTTCGTCATTATGTCTATCTATCCCTGGAACCAGGTGGGGACGAACGGCAGTCCGTTTGTGCTGACCTTCCAGCATATGGGCATCGCCTTTGCGGCCAGCATCCTGAACTTCGTGGTCCTGACTGCGTCGCTTTCGGCGATCAACAGTGACGTCTTTGGCGTGGGCCGCATGTTGCACGGCATGGCCGAGCAGGGCAGTGCGCCAAAGGTCTTTGCCAAAACCTCCCGCCGTGGCACGCCGTGGGTGACGGTTATGGTCATGACCGTCGCACTGCTGCTGTCGGTCTACCTGAACTACATCATGCCGGAAAACGTCTTCCTGGTGATTGCGTCCCTGGCGACCTTCGCCACCGTGTGGGTGTGGATCATGATCCTGCTGTCGCAGATTGCGTTCCGCCGTCGTCTGTCGCCGGAGGAGGCAAAAGCGCTGAAGTTTAAAGTTCCAGGCGGTGTTGCAACGACCGTCGTCGGGCTGATCTTCCTGGTGTTTATCATTGGCCTGATTGGCTATCATCCCGATACCCGTATTTCTCTCTACGTGGGCTGTGCGTGGATCGTGCTGCTGCTGGTGGGCTGGATGTTTAAATGCCGCCGCGACCGTCAGCTGGCGCAAGCGCAGTAATATTTTATGCCCTCTCCCAACGGGAGAGGGTGAGGGCATCAGGCTGTACTGATGCCTCCTCCCCCGTCCTCCTCCCCCAATAAATCACGTCATGGTGAGCTAACCTTAACTACCCTGTGGCAAGGTGACGTCAATTTCATCAAAGGGGATTCGTGATGTTAAACGCCTGGCACCTTCCGGTTGCTCCATTTGTTAAGCAAAACAAAGACAACCTTGTGATTACGCTCTGGCTGGCGGGGGAAAATCAGCCCGAACGCGTAACGCTACGCGCTGAAGTCGATAATGAAGAGACCACGTTAAAAATGCACAAGCGGCGTAGTCAGCCGCAGCCGGGTGTGACGGCGTGGCGGGCGAATATCGACTTGCGCAGCGGCCAGCCGCGTCGCCGCTATAGCTTTAAGCTGCTGTGGAACAACCGCCAGCTGTGGTTTACCCCGCAGGGATTTAGCCGTTTTCCTCCGGCGCGGCTGGAGCAGTTTGCCGTCGATTGCCCGGACGCTGGCCCGCAGTGGGTTAACGATCAGGTCTTTTACCAGATTTTCCCGGACCGCTTTGCGCGTAGCGAAACGCGCACCGCAGAGCAGGATAAGGTCTATTACCACCACGCCGCAGGACACGACATTATTCTGAAAGAATGGGATGAACCGCTGACCGCGCAGGCGGGGGGGTCCACGTTCTACGGCGGCGATCTGGACGGCATCAGCGAAAAGCTGCCGTATCTGAAGAAACTGGGCGTGACGGCGCTGTACCTTAATCCGGTGTTTAAAGCGCCAAGCGTGCATAAGTACGATACCGCAGACTATCGCCACGTTGACGTTCAGTTTGGCGGCGATGAGGCGCTGTTGCGCCTGCGTAAAAACACGCAAAAAGAGGGCATGCGTCTGATTCTGGATGGCGTGTTTAACCACAGCGGTGACTCGCACGCGTGGTTTGATCGACATAATCAGTCGATGGGCGGGGCGTGCCATAACCCGGATTCACCCCAGCGCGACTGGTACAGCTTCAACGAGGAGGGCCGCGCGCTGGACTGGCTGGGCTATCCGAGCCTGCCGAAGCTGGATTTCCAGTCGCCAACGCTGGTGGATGAGATTTATGGCGGTGAAAACAGCATCGTGCGCCACTGGTTGAGTGAGCCATGGAATATGGATGGCTGGCGTCTTGACGTGGTGCATATGCTCGGTGAAGCGGGCGGGGCGCGTAATAACCTTCAGCACGTCGCCGGGATCACCCGTGCAGCAAAAGCCGCGCAGCCGGAGGCGTTCGTGTTTGGCGAACATTTTGGTGACGCGCGCCAGTGGTTGCAGACGGACGCGGAAGATGCGGCGATGAACTATCGCGGCTTTACCTTCCCGCTGTGGGGATTCCTTGCTAACACCGATATTTCCTACGATCCGCAGCATATTGATGCGGAAACCTGCATGGCGTGGATGGATAACTACCGCGCCAGCCTGTCGCATCAGCAGCAGTTACGGATGTTTAACCAACTGGACAGCCACGATACTGCGCGTTTTAAATCCTTGCTCGGTAAGGATGTCGCGCGTCTGCCGCTGGCGGTGACCTGGCTCTTTACCTGGCCGGGCGTGCCGTGCATCTACTATGGCGATGAGGTGGGGCTGGACGGGAACAACGATCCGTTCTGTCGCAAAACCTTCCCATGGGATCCGGCGAAGCAGGACAAGGCGCTGTTCAGCCTGTACCAGCGTCTGGCGAAGCTGCGTAAACAGAGCCAGGCGCTGCGCTATGGCGGTTGTCAGGTGGTTTATGCCCACGACAACGTGGTGGTGTTTGTCCGCGTCTATAATCAGCAGCGCGTGCTGATCGCCATCAACCGGGGGGAGGCCTGTGAAGTGGTGCTGGATGACTCGCCGCTGCTGCACGTAAAGGCGTGGCACGTGAAAGAGGGGAAAGGGGCTATCCAGGAAGGGATACTCTCGCTACCTGCTATTTCTGCATCCATCTGGTTCGGTCATTAATCCCTCACTGCAACCGGCTCTTATGCCGGTTGCAGACTTTATCCCTCAGTTGTTCTGATTATTTCAACAGAGGGGACAAATATCTTTGCTATTCCCCAGATTAAATCTCGCTATACTCAAATTGCTTTATTCGTCAGGGCCCTTTCTTCTGTAGCACTCCAAAACGTCGGCTTTAAATATATTAGTGGATATCTCTGGCCAGAATCACTGGCGGGATCTCTCGTCCATTACCGATCAGGGAACTTTTATGGCGCAAAAAACACATGTGACGCTGGTGATCACCCATACCTTGCTGCCGGGACAGGCTGAGCGTTATGAACAATGGCTTGGCAAGATCATGCCCATCGCGGCGGAATTTCCCGGCCATCTGGGCGCGAACGTGATCCGCCCGTCCGAAGGACAAAACCTGTGGACGGTCATTATCCGCTTCGACACCCTTGAACATCTCTATGCCTGGACCCAGTCTGATACCCGCAATGTGCTGGTGAAAGAGATTGAACCTTTGCTGGCAGAAGGCGATAAAACCGAAGTGCGTACTGAGGCCGCTTTCTGGTTTACCCCGCCGGAACCGCATGTGCGTAAGCCAAAACAGTGGAAACAGTTTCTTATTACCCTGCTGGTGATCTTCCCCAGCACCAATCTGGTGCCGCAGGTGACCGGTGCGCTGCTGCCAGGCCTTAAAGGCTCATTGCTGCTGCATTTGATTAACGATGCCTGTGTGGTCGCGCTGGTCGTCTGGCTGTGGATGCCCATCGTGACCCGTCTGTTTGCCGGATGGCTGAAAAAAGCCTGATGTGGCGAAAGGGGCAGATGAAAGCGGTAATACCGATCTTATCCAAAGGTAAGATCCTGGCGTTTTAAAACAAAAAGGCCCGCATAAGCGGGCCTTTTTCGTAAACCGTGCCGATTACAGGCTGGATACGTTCTCGGACAGGTATTTCGCAACGCCGTCTGGGGACGCTGCCATACCTTCTTTGCCTTTTTCCCACTGAGCCGGGCACACTTCACCGTGCTCTTCGTGGAACTGCAGCGCGTCAACCATGCGCAGCATTTCGTCGATGTTACGACCCAGTGGCAGATCGTTCACAACCTGGTGACGCACGATACCGTTCGCGTCGATCAGGAAGGAGCCACGCAGCGCAACGCCAGCGTCCGGATGTTCGATACCGTAAGCCTGCTGGATTTCGCGTTTGATGTCCGCAACCATTGCGTATTTCACCGCACCGATGCCGCCTTTGTCGACAGGGGTGTTACGCCATGCGTTGTGTACAAATTCAGAGTCGAAGGAGACGCCAACCACTTCTACGCCACGCTTCTGGAATTCTTCATAACGTTTGTCGAATGCGATCAGCTCAGACGGGCAAACGAAAGTGAAGTCCATTGGCCAGAAGAACAGAACGGTCGCTTTACCGTTGGTGTGCTGTTTGAAGTTGAAGTTTTCAACGATTTCACCGTTGCCCAGAACTGCTGCAGCTGTAAAATCCGGAGCCGGACGAGTTACCAGAACCATATGATTCTCCTGTAGATACTAAGGTTATTTGGAACGCAACGCGAGCCAGTATAGAGAGTGTTCATGGATAAGACAAAGAGGTGGTGACAATCGTTCCGCCAGCTTTTACCTATCAATCATTGTTCTATTAAAGTTGTTTATTTTTCGCCTGCGCCATCATGCGCGGGTAAAACTGCCAGAATCGCGTTTCCAGCGCAGCGTAATGTTCATCCAGGTCGTACCAGGAGTCGCGCAGGGCATCCAGCCGCGGGCGACGACTCGCCATCCCATTCAACACATTCTGGATGAAGTCCATCTCGCGATACCGCTCAAGCCAGCGCTCTGACCACAGGTAGTTATTCAGATTGACAAAGCGCGGCGGCGAGTCGGGCAGAATGATCGACACCTGCTGATGGGCATAGCGCACAAATTCGGGCAGGGGCATCTCCGGAGAGAGTTGTGCCCAGTGGCGCGACAGGAAATGGTCCCACATCACATCAAGCGAGATCGGCGCGACGCGGCGCGTTTCGGGGCGAAACCACGCTTTGGCCTCGGTCACTTCCGGCAGGTTATCCGTCATGACATCAATACGACGATGCATAAAGATCCCGTCGACAACTTCAGCGGACCAGGTCTCGGCGGGGTTGCCGCGGACGAAATCGGCCAGCAAATTGCCGGAAAGGGAGCTGTCAGCGAGGTGAGCGAGATGCAGGTGAGCGAGAAAATTCATGCGTTTTATTTGTCCGGGGGCGGCTAGTTGTTGCAGCAAAAGGGTGTGAGCACTAGACTATGCCGCCTGTTTTTAAGTCACGAGTATACGTCATGCGCGTCGCCGATTTCTCCTTTGAACTACCTGAATCCTTGATTGCTCACTATCCCATGCCTGAGCGCAGTAGCTGTCGCTTACTGTCACTGGACGGGCCAACGGGCGAGCTGACGCACGGTACTTTCACCGATCTGCTCGACAAGCTCAACCCTGGCGATCTGCTGGTCTTTAACAATACCCGCGTGATCCCGGCGCGCTTGTTTGGCCGTAAAGCCAGCGGCGGCAAGATTGAAGTGCTGGTCGAACGTATGCTCGATGATAAACGTATTCTGGCACATATTCGCGCTTCTAAGGCGCCGAAGCCGGGCGCTGAGCTGCTGCTGGGTGACGACGAGAGCATCAAAGCGACCATGACGGCGCGCCACGATGCGCTGTTTGAAGTGGAATTTAATGATGAGCGCACGGTGCTCGACATTCTCAACGCTATCGGCCATATGCCGCTGCCGCCATACATTGAGCGTCCGGACGAAGAGGCCGACCGCGAGCTGTACCAGACCGTCTACAGTCAGAAGCCTGGCGCGGTCGCGGCGCCAACGGCGGGTCTGCACTTTGACGAACCGCTGCTGGAAAAATTGCGCGCAAAAGGCGTGGAGATGGCATTTGTGACCCTGCACGTCGGCGCGGGCACCTTCCAGCCGGTGCGGGTAGACAGCATCGAAGATCACATCATGCACTCTGAGTATGCTGAAGTGCCCCAGGAGGTTGTTGATGCGGTTCTGGCGGCAAAAGCGCGCGGCAGCCGCGTGGTTGCGGTGGGCACCACCTCCGTACGTTCACTGGAGAGCGCTGCTCAGGCGGCTCAACAAGATCTGATCGAACCGTTTTTTGGCGATACGCAGATCTTTATCTACCCGGGCTATCAGTACAAAGTCATCGATGCACTGGTGACCAATTTCCATCTGCCTGAATCAACGCTGATTATGCTGGTCTCCGCCTTTGCGGGGTATCAGCACACCATGGCGGCCTACAAGTCTGCGGTAGAACAAAAATATCGCTTTTTTAGCTACGGGGACGCGATGTTTATCACGTACAATCCGCTGGCTTTGAATGAGCGTGTCGGGGAATAAGTCCGCGGCACCGGAATAATGTGTTGGACTGTTTTTCTGGCACAGAGGAATAAAAATGAAATTTGAACTCGATACCACCGATGGCCGCGCACGTCGCGGTCGCCTGGTGTTTGATCGCGGCGTGGTGGAAACCCCCGCGTTTATGCCTGTGGGGACTTACGGTACCGTCAAAGGGATGACGCCGGAAGAAGTGGAAGCCACTGGCGCACAAATTATCCTTGGTAATACCTTCCACCTGTGGCTGCGTCCTGGTCAGGAGATCATGAAGCTTCACGGCGATCTGCATGACTTCATGCAGTGGAAAGGCCCGATCCTGACCGATTCTGGCGGTTTCCAGGTCTTCAGCCTGGGCGACATTCGCAAGATCACCGAAGAGGGCGTCCACTTCCGTAACCCGATCAACGGCGATCCGATTTTCCTCGATCCTGAAAAGTCGATGGAGATTCAGTACGATCTCGGCTCCGACATCGTGATGATCTTCGACGAATGTACGCCATACCCGGCGGACTGGGATTACGCTAAACGTTCCATGGAGATGTCGCTGCGCTGGGCGAAGCGTAGCCGCGACCGTTTTGACTCCCTTCAGAACAAAAATGCGCTGTTCGGCATTATCCAGGGCAGTGTTTACGAAGATTTACGCGATATCTCTGTTAAAGGTCTGGTAGAGATAGGTTTTGATGGCTACGCTGTCGGCGGTTTAGCTGTGGGTGAACCGAAGGAAGACATGCACCGTATTCTGGAACATGTTTGTCCGCAAATCCCGGCAGATAAACCCCGTTACCTGATGGGTGTGGGTAAGCCAGAAGATCTGGTTGAAGGTGTGCGCCGCGGTATCGATATGTTCGACTGCGTCATGCCAACCCGTAACGCGCGTAACGGTCATCTGTTTGTTACCGATGGCGTGGTGAAAATCCGTAACGCGAAGCATAAGAGTGACACCAGTCCGCTCGATGCCGAGTGCGATTGCTACACCTGTCGCAATTATTCTCGTGCGTATCTGCATCATCTCGATCGTTGCAATGAGATTTTGGGCGCGCGTCTCAATACCATTCATAACCTTCGCTATTATCAGCGCTTAATGGCTGGTTTACGCAAGGCTATCGAAGAGGGTAAATTAGAGAGCTTCGTGACCGATTTTTACCAACGTCAGGGTCGAACCGTTCCACCTTTGAACGTTGATTAATATTAATAATGAGGGAATTTGAATGAGCTTTTTTATTTCTGATGCGGTAGCGGCAACAGGTGCTCCAGCGCAGGGCAGCCCGATGTCTCTGATTCTGATGCTGGTTGTGTTCGGTCTGATCTTCTACTTCATGATCCTGCGCCCACAGCAGAAGCGTACCAAAGAGCACAAAAAGCTGATGGACTCCATCGCGAAAGGTGATGAAGTCCTGACTAACGGTGGTCTGGTCGGTCGCGTAACCAAAGTGGCTGAAAGTGGCTACATTGCTATCGCCCTGAACGACACCACTGAAGTGGTTATCAAACGTGACTTCGTAGCTGCCGTTCTGCCGAAAGGCACCATGAAGGCGCTGTAATCCCAACTTTTCCCAAAGGGAACTGCCGTGTTAAACCGTTATCCTTTGTGGAAGTACATCATGCTGGTCGTCGTGATTCTCGTCGGCCTGCTGTACGCGCTTCCCAACCTGTATGGTGAGGATCCGGCTGTTCAAATCACTGGCGCGCGCGGTGTCGCCGCCAGTGAGCAAACGCTGATCCAGGTCCAGAAAACGTTACAAGAAGAAAAAATTACCGCTAAGTCTGTGGCTCTGGAAGAGGGCGCAATTCTTGCTCGCTTCGACACCACCGACACGCAGCTCCGCGCTCGCGAAGCGCTGATGGGCGTGCTGGGTGATAAATACGTCGTGGCGCTTAACCTTGCTCCTGCAACCCCGCGTTGGCTGGCTGCGCTGAACGCAGAGCCAATGAAACTCGGTCTTGACCTCCGTGGCGGCGTTCACTTCCTGATGGAAGTGGATATGGATACCGCGCTGGGCAAACTGCAGGAACAGAATATCGATAGCCTGCGCAGCGATTTGCGTGAAAAAGGCATCGCGTATACCACCGTTCGTAAAGAAGATAACTACGGTATGAGCATCACGTTCCGTGACAGTGCGGCGCGCGATCAGGCTGTAGATTACCTGACCCAACGTCACCGTGACCTGGTGATCACCGCTCAGGGCAGCAACCAGCTGCGTGCGGTGATGACCGATGCCCGTCTCAAAGAAGCGCGTGAATATGCCGTTCAGCAGAACATCAACATTCTGCGCAACCGTGTAAACCAACTGGGCGTGGCTGAGCCGCTGGTGCAGCGTCAGGGTGCTGACCGTATCGTTGTGGAACTGCCGGGTATTCAGGACACCGCACGTGCGAAAGAGATTCTGGGTGCCACTGCAACGCTGGAATTCCGTCTGGTGAATACCAACGTTGACCAGTCTGCTGCCGCGTCTGGCCGTATTCCGGGTGACTCGGAAGTGAAAGAGACCCGCGAAGGTCAGCCTGTTGTGCTGTACAAACGCGTGATCCTGACCGGTGACCATATCACCGACTCCACCTCCAGCCAGGACGAGTACAACCAGCCGCAGGTTAACATCTCGCTGGACAGCGCGGGTGGTAACATCATGTCTAACTTCACTAAGGACAACATCGGCAAACCGATGGCGACCCTGTTCGTGGAGTACAAAGACAGCGGTAAGAAAGACGCTAACGGCCGTGCGGTGCTGGTGAAAGAGGAAGAGGTGATTAACATCGCCAATATCCAGTCTCGTCTGGGTAACAGCTTCCGTATTACCGGTATCAACAACCCGAACGAAGCGCGTCAGCTCTCTCTGCTGCTGCGTGCCGGTGCGCTGATTGCGCCAATCCAGATTGTTGAAGAACGTACCATTGGTCCAACCCTGGGTATGCAGAACATCAAACAGGGTCTGGAAGCGTGTCTGGCCGGTCTGGTGGTCTCTATCATCTTCATGATCTTCTTCTATAAGAAGTTTGGTCTGATTGCGACGAGTGCGTTGATTGCGAACCTGGTGCTGATTATCGGCATCATGTCCCTGCTGCCGGGGGCGACGCTGACCATGCCGGGGATTGCCGGTATCGTTCTGACCCTTGCGGTGGCGGTCGACGCCAACGTACTGATAAACGAGCGTATCAAAGAAGAGTTGAGCAACGGTCGCTCTGTTCAGCAGGCGATTGACGAAGGCTATAAAGGCGCGTTCAGCTCCATCTTCGATGCGAACGTAACAACACTGATCAAGGTTCTTATCCTGTATGCAGTGGGGACTGGCGCAATCAAAGGCTTTGCGATTACCACCGGTATCGGTGTTGCAACGTCAATGTTTACTGCTATTGTCGGCACCCGTGCCATCGTGAACCTGCTGTACGGCGGCAAGCGCGTCAAAAAGCTGTCTATCTGAGGAGTGCGTTGTGGCACAGGAATATACTGTTGAACAATTGAACCACGGCCGTAAAGTCTGGGACTTTATGCGCTGGGACTACTGGGCCTTCGGCATTTCAGGTTTACTGCTGATTCTGTCCATCGTCGTTATGGGCGTAAAAGGCTTTAACTGGGGTCTGGATTTCACCGGTGGTACGGTGATTGAAATCACCCTGGAAAAACCGGTCGATATGGACCAGATGCGTCAATCACTGCAGAAAGCGGGCTTTGAAGAGCCGCTGCTGCAGAACTTCGGCAGCAGCCGCGACATCATGGTGCGTATGCCGCCGGTACACGATGCCAACGGCAGCCAGGAGCTGGGCAGCAAGGTTGTTAGCGTAATTAACGAAACAACCAGCCAGAACGCTACGGTTAAGCGTATTGAGTTCGTCGGCCCGAGCGTGGGTGCGGACCTGGCGCAAACCGGTGCGATGGCGCTGCTGGTGGCGCTGATCTCCATCCTGGTGTACGTCGGTTTCCGCTTTGAGTGGCGACTGGCGGCGGGTGTGGTTATCGCACTGGCCCACGACGTGGTGATCACCATGGGCGTACTGTCTCTGTTCCACATTGAGATTGACCTGACGATTGTGGCATCCCTGATGTCCGTTATCGGTTACTCACTGAACGACAGTATCGTGGTATCTGACCGTATTCGTGAAAACTTCCGTAAGATCCGTCGCGGTACGCCGTACGAAATCTTTAACGTGTCGTTGACCCAGACGCTGCACCGTACCTTGATCACATCCGGTACCACCTTGATGGTGATCCTGATGCTGTATCTCTTCGGTGGTCCGGTGCTGGAAGGCTTCTCGCTGACCATGCTGATCGGTGTCTCTATCGGTACCGCGTCGTCAATCTACGTTGCGTCCGCTCTGGCACTGAAACTCGGCATGAAGCGCGAGCACTTGCTCCAGCAGAAAGTCGAGAAAGAAGGGGCGGATCAGCCGTCCATTCTGCCGTAAGACGTTTTGCGCGTTATCGAAATCCCGGTCTGTTGACCGGGATTTTTTTTATCTGCCCTGACAAAACACTCCTGACAGTATGCTGTCAGGAGCCCTGTCGTAGACTCCTGTTGAACCCAAACAAGAGTCAGGAGGATGTATGAAAAGTGTGATTAACTGGTTTGAAATTCCGGTCGCGGATATGGATCGCGCCATCAAATTTTATGAGCCGGTGATGCAGGTTTCACTGAAGCGCGAGAAAATGGACTGCGCCGAGCTGGCGGTATTCCCGCATGAAGATCCAGCCACCGGCGGCGCGCTGGCAAAATTTGAGGGGATTATTCCCTTAGTGCAGGGGGCCATCATCTACCTGCATACTGACAATCTGACCGCCACGCTCGATCGCATTGCTTCTGCGGGCGGTGAGTGCGTGTTTGGCCCGCTGGAGTTACCACGCGGTATTGGTACTATTGCTTTGTTTACCGACAGCGAAGGTAATCGCGTCGGCCTTCATCAACCCGCCTGAGAGCATAAGTAAAAATGACCCGACGCGCTGACCGTTTGTTTCAGATAGTACAGATCCTGCGGGGCAGACGTCTGACAACGGCAGCGCATCTGGCGGACCGGCTGGGCGTTTCTGAGCGTACGGTATACCGCGATATCCGCGACCTGTCGCTTTCCGGCGTGCCGGTAGAGGGCGAGGCGGGAAGTGGGTACCGGCTGATGTCGGGATTTGACCTGCCACCGCTGATGCTGACAAACAAGGAGTCTGAGGCGCTGATCGTGGCGATTCGCCTGCTTACCACCTGGGGCGGGGAATCCCTGTCGCGCGAACTGGAGTCGGCACAGGAGAAAGTGCTCGCGATCCTGCCCGAAGAGAGTCGCCGAAAGGCAGAGCAGACGCGGATCTACGCCCCGGATTTTGGCATGAAAAGCCACTCCCGCAGTGATTTTGATGTCATTCACCAGGCGATATCGGCCCAGCGCGTGCTGGTGTTGCATTATCGTGACGAAGCGGGGCAATTTTCAACGCGTGAGGTTCAGCCGCTGGGGCTGTTTTTCTGGGGAGAACGCTGGCTACTGGCGGCGTGGTGTGAACTGCGCGATGACTATCGCTGCTTCCGTCTCGACAGATGTCTCAAAATTGTGCTCACGGAACGGCGCTTTAGTGAGAGTGCGGACCGATCGCTGGCGGATTTTTTGCGCAAGGTGAAGCAGTAAAAAGCCAGGTGGCGAGGTAAAAGCAAAACGGCAACGTCTGTTGCCGTTTTTTGTGTTTGTTCCCTCTCCCCGTGGGAGAGGGACAGGGTGAGGGCATCAGCCCGCACAGGTTTTGTAGGCCGGGTAAGCGTCAGCGCCACCCGGCAACAACCACACGATTAGAAGTTGTAACCCACAACCAGGTAACCACCCCAACCGGTAGAACGGACGTGTTCGTTCATCCATACCAGTTTAGCGTCGTCGTTCCACTGGCCGCCGTTGTGCCAGTAACGCGCAACAACAGAGTAATGCCAGTGATCGTAGTTCAGCGCCAGAATGTGGCTGGAGGCAATGGAGTCATTGGTACGCTGCTTAATACCGTTCTCAGCGTAACCGCTCTTATCACCCAGATCTGAACCCCAGTCAAAGTTGGTGAAGCCGATATAGCTCAGGTTACCGCCCCACAACTGGGTGATTGGCACAAAGTATTTCACTTTGAAACGGTAGCCATCCCATTCGTTCTCGTTTTCAGCGCCGTAGTTCTGCCATTGATACTTAGCGTACACGTTCAGAGACAGGCTCATTGGCAGGCCCGTGTCGATGTCGGTACCCAGACCCATATACCAGGTGCTCTGGCGACCGGACTTGTTGCGGCCCATGTCGTAGATATAGTTGTTCGCGAAATACCACTCTTTGAACGGACCAAACGCCAGGCTGGTGCCAGTCAGTTTATCAATAGAGAAGCGCGGTTCGATCTCCATGAACAGTGGGGAACCGTGGTTCCAGATACCTTTCGCCTGGGTGTTACCGCCGAAGAAGACCGGTGCATCCATATAACCGTAGAAATCAAACCAGTCTTTCTTGGCGAACGCTTCGTACTCCAGGTAGGTATCGTTGCGGATCTGTGGTCCGAAACGGGTGTGGTAGCTGCCGACCACGTTAACGCTCTGGTGCCACCAGTCGGAGAGGTATTGTGGTTTATCGTTTTCCGCTGCGTTAACAGTGAAAGAGGAGGAAAGTGCCAGCACGGCGCCGGCTGCGAGTAATGTTTTTTTCATAATCATGCCACTGATTGAAATTCCCTTCCGGGAGTGAAAAATGCGCGAATTGCGTTTCTAAATATTTCGTGTTTCTGCGGAGCCTATTATAGGAATCCTTGCTCACAAAAATATGTGTTGTTTCACATATCTCTCACACGCGTAATCGATTGCGTTCACGTTTGCGTACTTTAAACGGCCGGGATTGTAGCGGCAATCATTTATGTTGCCAATCCATACGAAATGTAAATGTTAGCGGAGTGACATTTCACTCCGCTCAAAAGGAGGGGATTACTGCGCGGCGGGTTGAATGTCGTGAATGCGGATAAAGCCTAACTGATCGGGCGTAAGGCCGCTTAACTGAAGCGGAATATCCACATCACTGGGTGCTAAAACACTGGCCGGGGCGGTGAAGAGCTGATTCTTCACGTTCACCTCCTGGTAATTCTCGGTGGTGCCCTGGATCTGGCCCCACTCGACGGTGCCGCTAAAGGCTGGCAGCGGATCGTTGGACTCACCCTGAATGCGTAATGTTGCGCGAGTACCATCCGCATTTGCCGCCACATTCACCAGCGACATTTTTAGCGTGCCAACCTGGCTGTTGAGACGGGCAGGGGTGTTGGCCCCCGGCAGCAAATACACCCCGCTGGTGGATTTTGCATTCAGCGCGTTTTGCTGGGTGATCTTTACGGTCTCTTTGTTCAGTTTGTCCATCGCCGTATTGAGCGTATTCACGCTCTGTTTCATCTGGCGGACTTCGGTTTGCTGTGCACAGGCGCTAAGGGTGAAGAGGCTCCCCACCAGCAGAATTTTCAGGTAACGTCTTGTCATTGCGTTTAATTCCTTGAAATAACGGATCACCGTAATGGTAGCCAGCAACGTCCCGACAGACATAGATCCTTTGTCTCAAAAAGCTCTTCCTTTGTTGTCAGGCCAGATCAGGGTAAAATGAAAGTCAGTTAACCAGATAACAGGGATACCGTATGCATTGCCCATTCTGCTCCGCTGTGGATACCAAAGTCATCGATTCTCGTCTTGTGGGCGAAGGGTCTTCCGTACGCCGCCGTCGGCAGTGTCTGGTATGCAACGAGCGTTTTACGACCTTTGAGGTGGCAGAGCTGGTCATGCCGCGCGTGGTAAAAAGTAACGATGTGCGCGAGCCGTTTAACGAAGAGAAACTGCGCAGCGGAATGCTCAAGGCGCTGGAAAAACGCCCCGTCAGCGCGGATGACGTCGAAATGGCGTTAAACCATATTAAATCTTACCTTCGTGGTTTGGGCGAGCGTGAAGTGCCCAGCAAGATGATCGGCAATCTGGTGATGGAGCAGTTGAAAAAGCTCGATAAGGTCGCCTATATCCGCTTCGCCTCTGTTTACCGCAGTTTCGAAGATATCAAAGAGTTTGGCGAAGAGATCGCCCGCTTACAGGATTGAGTCCATGCAGGATGAGATGTACATGGCGCGCGCCATGAAGCTGGCGCAGCGCGGCCGATTTACCACCCATCCCAACCCCAATGTCGGGTGCGTCATTGTGAAAGATGGCGAGATCGTGGGCGAAGGTTTCCACTACCGCGCGGGCGAGCCTCATGCCGAGGTGCATGCTCTGCGTATGGCGGGCGAAAAGGCACGCGGGGCTACGGCCTACGTGACGCTTGAGCCGTGCAGCCATCATGGACGTACGCCGCCATGCTGTGAAGCGCTGATTGCGGCGGGAGTGTCGCGCGTTGTCGCTGCGATGCAGGATCCCAATCCGCAGGTGGCCGGACGTGGCCTGTACCGTCTGCAGCAGGAAGGGATCGATGTCAGCCACGGCCTGATGATGCAGGATGCGGAAGCCATCAACAAAGGCTTTCTAAAACGTATGCGTACCGGGTTCCCCTATATTCAGCTTAAGCTGGGGGCCTCACTGGATGGCCGTACGGCGATGGCGAACGGCGAAAGTCAGTGGATCACTTCGCCACAGGCAAGGCGCGATGTGCAACGTCTGCGTGCCCAAAGCCATGCTATCCTCACCAGCAGTGAAACGGTTCTCGCGGACGATCCGGCGATGACCGTGCGCTGGAATGAACTGAATGCCGATACCCAGGCGCTGTATCCGCAGGAAAACCTGCGCCAGCCGCTGCGTATTATCGTTGATAGCCATAACCGCGTGACGCCTGAACACCGCATTGTGCAGCAGCCCGGTGAAACCTGGATTGCCCGTACTAAAGACGATTCACGTGACTGGCCGGAAGGTGTGCGCAGCATTATGGTGCCTGAGCACAATGGACATCTGGATTTAGTGGTGCTGATGATGCTGCTGGGTAAGCAGCAGGTGAACAGCATCTGGGTGGAAGCGGGACCGACGCTGGCAGGCGCACTGCTCCAGGCGGGTCTGGTCGATGAACTGATTGTCTACGTTGCGCCTAAACTGTTGGGTAGCGACGCGCGTGGCCTGTTTGTGCTGCCCGGCCTTGAAAAACTGGCCGATGCACCACAACTCAAATTCAGCGAGATTCGTCCGGTGGGTCCGGATGTTTGCCTCCATTTAACGACAGCGTAATTGCTCCTGAAATAGGGAAGCAGTGCGCAAAGTATTATGATAAAATCCGCCCCCCTGCGGGGCCAAATGAACCCGTAAAGGAAGAGTATGAACATTATTGAAGCTGCTGTAGCTACCCCGGACGCTCGCGTCGCCATCACCATTGCGCGTTTCAACAACTTCATCAACGACAGCCTGCTGGAAGGTGCTATTGACGCCCTGAAACGTATCGGCCAGGTTAAAGATGACAACATTACCGTTGTGTGGGTTCCAGGTGCTTACGAACTGCCACTGGCAGCGGGCGCGCTGGCGAAAACCGGTAAATACGACGCGGTGATTGCGCTGGGTACCGTTATTCGTGGCGGCACTGCGCACTTCGAATACGTTGCGGGCGGTGCAAGCAATGGTCTGGCGCACGTTGCACAGGATGCTGAAATTCCTGTCGCGTTTGGCGTACTGACCACTGAAAGTATTGAACAAGCCATCGAACGCGCTGGTACCAAAGCCGGTAACAAAGGTGCAGAAGCTGCACTGACCGCGCTTGAAATGATCAATGTATTGAAAGCCATCAAGGCCTGATTTTTTTGTAAGGGGAATTCCGTGAAACCTGCTGCTCGTCGCCGCGCCCGTGAATGTGCCGTTCAGGCACTTTACTCCTGGCAGTTGTCCCAGAACGACATCGCTGATGTTGAATACCAGTTCCTGTCAGAACAGGACGTGAAAGACGTTGACGTTCTGTACTTCCGTGAACTGCTGTCGGGAGTGGCGACTAATAGCGCGTATCTCGATGGTCTGATGAAACCCTACCTGTCCCGTCTGCTCGAAGAGCTGGGTCAGGTTGAAAAAGCAGTGTTGCGCATTGCGCTGTTTGAGCTGTCTAAACGTGATGATGTGCCGTATAAAGTGGCCATCAACGAAGCGATCGAACTGGCGAAAACCTTCGGCGCTGAAGACAGCCACAAGTTTGTAAACGGCGTTCTTGATAAAGCAGCACCTGCGATCCGTCCCCACAAAAAGTGATCCGCAAACCGGAGTTCTGCATTGCCTGACGGGCAGTGCGGCTCCGGTTTTTTCTTTTATTTGCTGAGGCATAACGTATGGCATGCGGCGAATTCTCCCTGATTGCCCGTTATTTCGACCGTGTCAGAACCTCTCGTCTTGATGTTGAAACCGGCATTGGCGATGACTGTGCACTTCTCAATATTCCCGAAAAACAGACGCTGGCAATCAGCACCGACACCTTAGTGTGCGGGCGCCATTTTTTACCGGATATCGATCCTGCCGATCTGGCATATAAAGCGCTGGCGGTCAACGTGAGCGATCTGGCCGCGATGGGCGCCGATCCGGCGTGGTTAACGCTGGCCCTGACGCTGCCAGAGGTTGATGAACCCTGGCTTGAAGCCTTTAGTGATGCCCTGTTTGAGCAGCTTAACTACTACGACATGCAGTTGATTGGCGGCGATACCACGGCGGGGCCGCTATCGATGACGCTCGCGATCCACGGCTATGTGCCGGCTGGACGCGCGCTGAAACGCTCGGGGGCGAAACCTGGCGACTGGATCTACGTCACCGGCACGCCGGGTGACAGCGCCGCGGGGCTGGCGATCCTCCAGGATCGCTTGACCGTGAACGATACTGACGACGCGGCGTATCTGGTCAAACGCCATCTGCGGCCCACGCCGCGTATTCTTCACGGCCAGGCGCTACGCGAACGGGCAAGCTCGGCTATCGATCTCTCGGACGGGTTAATCTCAGACCTCGGCCATATACTGAAGGCCAGCGGTGTCGGCGCGCGCGTTGACCTGGATCTGTTCCCGCTATCAGAACAGCTGCTTCGACATGTCGAGCCTGCGCTGGCTCTGCGCTGGGGGCTCTCCGGTGGCGAAGATTATGAGCTGTGCTTTACCGTGCCTGAGCTCAACCGTGGGACGCTGGACGTGGCGTTAGCCCATCTTGGCGCGAAGTTTACCTGCATCGGGCAGATCATGCCGGAGAGCGAAGGGCTGAAGTTTGTGAAAGACGGTGCGCCTGTGACGCTGGACTGGAAAGGGTACGATCACTTCGGGTGATGTTGTGCGATCTGTACTGCCGGGTGGCGGCTTCGCCTTACCCGGCCTACGTATTAGAGGGTTAGGGAGAGGGATTACTTAAACCCCACCACCGGATGCTGCTGATACGGTGTCTCCAGTTCGGCAACCTGCTCCGGCGTCAGCGTGATATCCACCGCATTCAGCAGTTCATCAAGCTGTTCTTCCCGCGAAGTGCCAATAATCGGTGCCGCGACGCCGCGTTTACCCAGCAGCCATGCCAGCGCGACCTGGGCGCGGGTTGCTCCGGTATCGTCGGCGATCCCGGCTAAACGCTCGGCAATTAACGCATCGCTGGCTTCTGTACTGGAATAAAGGTTTTTTCCCACTTCATCCGATACCAGGCGGGCCGTGGTTTCCCCCCACGGACGGGTCAGGCGACCGCGTGCCAGCGGGCTCCACGGGATCACCGCCACGCCTTCCTGATAGCACAGCGGTAGCATCTCGCGTTCTTCTTCGCGATAGATCAGGTTGTAGTGATCCTGCATGGTGACGAAGCGCGCCC
Source organism: Enterobacter sp. WCHEn045836 (assembly GCF_003965585.1). NCBI lineage: Bacteria > Pseudomonadati > Pseudomonadota > Gammaproteobacteria > Enterobacterales > Enterobacteriaceae > Enterobacter > Enterobacter sp. WCHEn045836. Next base: position 128,308 of record NZ_RXPT01000012.1, on the reverse strand, counting down.
AGCCATGTTGCGCCTGCAGAGCCAGCGCTTCGGCGAACTGCGACGCGTGCATAGACGATGCGCCGATGTAGCGCGCCTTACCGGCTTTCACCACATCGTTGAGCGCTTCAAGTGTCTCTTCAATGGGAGTGTTGTAATCCCAGCGGTGAATTTGCAGCAGGTCGACATAGTCCATGTTCAGGCGTCGAAGGCTGTCATCAATGGAACGCAGGATCTGGGCGCGAGAAAGGCCCTCAGCCAGATCGCCCACCGGGTAATAGACTTTGGTGGCGACGACGATTTCATCCCGGCGCGCAAAATCGCGCAGGGCACGGCCAACGATCTCTTCACTGCTGCCGTCGGAGTAGCTGTTGGCGGTGTCAAAGAAGTTAATGCCACCTTCGATGGCGCGTTTGATGATAGGGCGGCTGCTCTCTTCGGGCAGCGTCCAGGCGTGATTACCCCGGTCAGGCTCGCCAAAGGTCATACATCCCAGGCAAAGACGGGAAACGTTAAGATCCGTTTTTCCTAATGTCGTGTATTGCATGGTTCCACTCCTGCTTTTTAAACAATACGTTTAAGCATAGCAGGAGCGGAAAAGGGGAGGGATCAGGCAAGCCAGCTACGAATTTTGGCTTCAATACCAGCGGCGTCCAGGCCAATTGCCGCGCGGGCTTCGTCCTGAGTACCTTGCGGAATGAAGTGATCCGGCAGACCGAGGTTCAGTACCGGAACGGCTTTACGGTTCGCCATCAGCACCTCGTTCACGCCGCTGCCCGCGCCGCCCATGATGGCGTTTTCTTCCAGCGTCACCAGCACGTCATGGGTTTCTGCCATGTTCAGGATCAGGGATTCATCGAGCGGTTTCACAAAGCGCATATCCACCAGAGTGGCATTCAGCGACTCAGCGACCTTAGCGGCTTCTGGCATCAGGGTACCGAAGTTCAGAATTGCCACTTTCTCACCGCGACGCTTCACCAGACCTTTACCTATCGCCAGCTTCTCCAGCGGCTGCAGCTCAACGCCTACCGCGTTACCGCGTGGATAGCGAACCGCGCTTGGGCCATCCTGATAGTGGTAACCGGTAAACAGCATCTGACGACACTCGTTTTCGTCACTTGGCGTCATGATGACCATGTCCGGGATGCAGCGCAGGAACGAGAGATCAAATGCCCCCTGGTGCGTCTGGCCGTCAGCACCCACGATGCCTGCGCGGTCGATAGCAAACAGCACCGGCAGCTTCTGGATGGCAACGTCATGGATCACCTGATCGTAGGCGCGTTGCAGGAAGGTGGAGTAGATCGCCACCACCGGTTTGTATCCACCAATCGCCAGACCCGCCGCGAAGGTGACTGCGTGCTGCTCGGCAATCGCCACGTCAAAATACTGGTCAGGGTATTTTTTGGAGAACTCGACCATGCCGGAACCTTCACGCATGGCCGGGGTGATCGCCATTAGCTTGTTGTCTTTCGCCGCGGTTTCACATAACCAGTCGCCGAAGATTTTGGAATAGCTCGGCATGCCGCCGCTGCTTTTTGGCAGACAACCGCTGGTCGGATCGAATTTAGGTACGGCGTGGAAAGTGATCGGATCTTTTTCCGCCGGTTCGTAACCACGGCCTTTTTTCGTCATGATATGCAGGAACTGCGGGCCTTTCAGGTCGCGCATGTTCTTGAGCGTGGTGACCAGCCCCAGCACGTCGTGCCCATCAACCGGGCCAATGTAGTTAAAGCCCAGCTCTTCAAACAGTGTACCCGGCACGACCATGCCTTTGATGTGTTCTTCGGTGCGCTTGAGCAGCTCTTTGATTGGCGGTACGCCGGAGAACACTTTCTTGCCGCCTTCGCGCAGCGAGGAGTAGAGCTTGCCGGAGAGCAGCTGTGCCAGATGGTTATTCAGCGCACCGACGTTCTCGGAAATCGACATTTCGTTATCGTTCAGGATAACCAGCATGTCAGGCTTGATATCGCCCGCGTGGTTCATGGCCTCAAAGGCCATCCCGGCGGTGATAGCGCCGTCGCCAATCACGCAGACGGTGCGGCGCTGCTTATTCTCTTTTTCGGCGGCCACGGCAATACCGATACCCGCGGAAATGGAAGTGGACGAGTGGCCGACGCTTAAGACGTCATACTCGCTCTCACCGCGCCACGGGAACGGATGCAGGCCGCCTTTCTGGCGGATGGTGCCAATTTGATCGCGACGACCCGTCAGAATTTTATGTGGATAGGCCTGATGGCCCACGTCCCAGATGAGCTGATCGAACGGGGTGTTGTAGACGTAGTGCAGCGCAACGGTCAGTTCGACCGTGCCAAGCCCGGAGGCGAAATGTCCGCTGGAGCGGCTTACGCTGTCGAGCAGATAGCGACGCAGCTCGTCGCACAGCTTCGGCAGGTTCTCTTTCGGCAACAGACGCAACTCCTGGGTGGAGTCAACTAACGCCAGTGTCGGGTATTTGGCAATATCAAAACTCATCAAAGGCTCATCGAGATAGTGTGTTTATTTATCACGCTGGATTATATAGTCCGCTAGCGCTTCCAGTGCCGAGGTATCGAGAGACTGCGCGGCCAGTTCATTCAGCGACTGGCGGGCTTCCTCTATCAGATCCCGGGCTTTACGCTGGGCTTGCTCAAGACCCAGCAGGGCGGGGTAGGTACTTTTGCCAAGCTGCTGATCCGCACCCTGACGTTTACCCAATGTTGCAGTATCGCCCACCACATCCAGAATGTCATCCTGAACCTGGAACGCCAGACCGATACTTTCTGCGTATCTGTCCAGAATCGGCAGGGCTTTGCGCCCCTGTTCACCCGCGCTCAGTGCGCCCAGGCGAACGGCGGCACGAATGAGTGCGCCCGTTTTATGCCGGTGAATACGCTCCAGCTGTTCCAGATTAACCTGACGTCCTTCTGCCTCCAGATCCAGCGCTTGCCCGCCGCACATTCCGGCAACGCCGCTGGCCATTGCCAGCTCGGAAACCATGGCCAGACGGTCGCGATCGCTCACTTCGGCCATCGGCGCATCGCTGAGAATGGAGAATGCCAGCGTCTGCAGGGCATCCCCCGCCAGGATGGCATTCGCTTCGCCAAACTTAATATGGCAGGTTGGCTGACCGCGACGCAGATCGTCATCATCCATCGCCGGTAAATCATCGTGGATCAGCGAGTAGGCATGGATGCACTCAACGGCGGCAGCCGGGGCGTCCAGCGTGGTATCGCTGATACCAAACATATTGCCTGTGGCGTAGACGAGGAACGGGCGCAGGCGCTTTCCACCCAAGAGTGCGCCATAGTGCATGGCCTCAACCAGTGGAGTGTTCTGAAAAGGTTGTGGCGCAATAAAACGGCGCAGGGCGTCGTTGGCGCGGATGACTCGCGCCTGAAGCTCGTTAGCAAAATCCATTTACTCGGCGTCCGGTGTGAAAGGCGTTGTCTTAGCGTCTTCGCTATCGGAAAGCAGGATCTGCACACGCTGCTCGGCCTGCTGCAGTTTAACCTGCCCCTGGCGCGCCAGCTGCACGCCACGCTCGAATTCGTTGAGCGCCTCTTCCAGCGGTAAATCACCGCTTTCAAGGCGGGTGACGATCTGCTCCAGTTCACTCAGCGCAGTTTCAAAACTGGCCGGTGCGTCGTTCTTCTTCGGCATAGTGAATTGACTCTTATATTCTCAGCCCCGACATGGTAACGGACTCGGGGCAATTATCAAATAACGCGCAATGTGCACAGGAACGGCGCGATGGTGGTATACTTGCGCGCCTGGATGCAGCCACGGGTGTGGGCTGTAATATTATTTTCCATTACAAGCCTTAATACGCTTGCCTAAGAAACATTGCCGCCATGAAGTTTATCATTAAATTGTTCCCTGAAATCACCATCAAAAGCCAATCTGTGCGTTTGCGCTTTATTAAAATTCTCACCGGGAACATTCGTAACGTTTTAAAGCACTACGACGAAACGCTCGCCGTGGTGCGCCACTGGGATCACGTTGAAGTTCGCGCGAAAGATGAAAACAAACGTCAGGACATTCGCGACGCGCTGACCCGTATTCCGGGTATTCACCATATTCTGGAAGTGGAAGATGTTCCGTTCACTTCCCTGCATGACATCTTCGAAAAAGCGCTGGTGCAGTATCGCGACCAGATCGAAGGCAAAACCTTCTGCGTGCGCGTGAAGCGTCGCGGCAAGCACGAATTCAGCTCTATCGAGGTGGAACGTTACGTTGGCGGCGGTCTGAACCAGCATGTTGAAACGGCGCGCGTGCGTCTGACCAACCCGGATGTCACCGTGAACCTGGAGATCGAAAACGATCGCCTGCTGCTGGTGAAAGGGCGTTACGAAGGTATCGGCGGCTTCCCAATCGGTACCCAGGAAGATGTGCTGTCGCTCATTTCCGGTGGTTTCGACTCTGGCGTCTCCAGCTACATGCTGATGCGTCGCGGCTGCCGTGTGCATTACTGCTTCTTTAATCTGGGCGGCGCGGCGCATGAAATCGGCGTGCGTCAGGTGGCACACTATCTGTGGAATCGCTTTGGCAGCTCGCACCGCGTGCGCTTTGTGGCGATCAACTTCGAGCCAGTGGTTGGCGAAATCCTGGAGAAAGTGGACGACGGTCAGATGGGCGTGGTCCTCAAGCGTATGATGGTGCGTGCGGCCTCTAAAGTAGCGGAACGCTACGGCGTGCAGGCGCTGGTCACCGGTGAAGCGCTGGGGCAGGTTTCCAGCCAGACGCTGACCAACCTGCGTCTCATCGACAATGTTTCTGATACCCTGATCCTGCGTCCGCTGATCTCCCATGATAAAGAGCACATCATCGATCTGGCGCGCGAAATCGGTACAGAAGATTTTGCCCGTACCATGCCAGAGTACTGCGGCGTGATCTCGAAGAGCCCGACGGTCAAAGCGGTGAAGGCGAAGATCGAAGCGGAAGAAGAGCACTTCGATTTCAGCATTCTGGATAAAGTGGTGGAAGAAGCGTCCAACATCGACATCCGTGAGATTGCCCAGCAGACCGAGCAGGAAGTGGTTGAAGTTGAAACCGTGAGTGGTTTCGGTGCCAACGACGCGATTCTGGATATTCGCTCCGTTGATGAGCAGGACGACAAGCCGCTGCAGGTAGAAGGGGTGGAAGTGGTTTCTCTGCCGTTCTACAAGCTGAGCACCAAATTTGGCGATCTCGACCAGAGCAAAACATACCTGCTGTGGTGTGAACGTGGAGTGATGAGTCGCCTGCAGGCGCTGTATCTGCGCGAGCAGGGCTTTGCGAATGTGAAGGTGTATCGTCCGTAGTTCATTGTCAGGGAGTGCGGCCTGATGCCCTCACCCCGACCCTCTCCCACGGGGAGAGGGCGCAAACATTAAAAACGGCAACCTCAGGTTGCCGTTTTGCTTTTACTCGTAGTAGTTATAAATCCCCGCCGCCATCACCAGCGTTGAGGCGACGTCGTAGGCTTTCTCACGCCCGACCAGCAGGTCAACAATCTTTAAGCCAAAGTCTATCGCGGTTCCTGGCCCCTGGCTGGTGAGCAGGTTGACGCGCGGATCCCAGACGACGCGTTTATCCACCCACTGCTCTTCCGGGATAGTCTCTTTCAGCCCCGGGAAACCGGTCATGTTACCAATGGGGAAGATATTATGTGGAACCAGTACCGTCCCGGCGGCGGCACAAATGGCGGCAACGATACGTCCCGACAGATGAAACTGTCTGACGGTTTCGACTAACAAAGGGCTGTCGCGAAAACACTCCGCACCTTTCAGGCCTCCGGGCAGCACGATGATGTCGTAATCCCCGTCGGCCACCTGTACCAGTGGGGCATCTGCAAGGAGTTTCACTCCACGGGAACAGGTAATAGCCAGGTTGCCATCGCTGGCGACGCTGGCGGTGGTGACCTTAATGCCGCCACGCACCATGATATCGATGGTGGTGACCGCTTCAGTCTCTTCGCTACCAGGGGCGAGGCAAACCAGTGCCGACGCGCTCATATTCACTCTCCTTACGTTTTACCAGGTCATACAGGCGGGCGTTTTCCGGCACAGCAATGCCGTGTGCCCGGGCGCGTTTTAGCAGATAGCCAGTGATGTAGTCGATTTCGGTGTGGCGTAGCGCCCGAACATCCTGCAGCATGGATGAGATATTTTCTGCCGTACTATCAATAACCTGCTCGACATAATAGCGTAAATCATCCGCCGATGTGTGTAAGCCTTCACGCTCGATTACCGAGGCGACTTCGGCACAGAGGGTGGCAACGTCCTGGGGATGGTTCTTCAGTTCCCCGTTCGGGCAGTTCCACAGTGCGGTCAGCGGATTGATCACACAGTTAACGGCCAGCTTGCGCCACAGCTGTGGGCGGATGTTGTTATGCCAGGCCACATCTGGCAGTACGTTCTGCAGCGTGTCTGCCAGATAACTGTAGTCGCCATCCTGGTCGCGGGCAGGCCCAATATGCGTGACGCCGTTGGCGACATGCACAATGATATTGCCATCGCGGCGCGCAGCGTGCGTGGTGGTGGCCATCAGCAGCGGCTGGGCAATGCTTTTCAACTCATCAATCGTCCCCATACCGTTATGCAGCAGTAAAATGGGCGATGTTGGGGGGAGTTGGGCTGCCAGCGCTTTTACCGCATCTGAAACTTGCCACGCTTTGAGCGTGACCAACAGCAGGTCGCTTTGCGCCAGGAAATCAGGATCGTTCGCGGTGAGGGATTCGTTAAAGATACTTCCGTCTTCACCAATCAGGTTTACACTGCAATAGGGCTGAGGTACACGCAGCCAACCCTGAACCTCGTGTCCGTGCTTGCATAGCGCGGCCAGCCATAGCTGACCAAGGGCTCCGCATCCGAGCACTGTGATTTTCATTGTTCCTCCTCACCTGCAACTGCGCCAGGTGTTACGGCCTAAGTATAGCGCCGTCAGCTAAGCTTCTGTTGAGTTATGCCTCGTAGCGGGTATTATGCAACGCAACAAAAATGAAGGGAGAAGAAAAGATGCCATCTTTCGATATTGTTTCCGAAGTTGATATCCAGGAAGTTCGCAACGGCGTAGAAAACGCAACCCGCGAAGTTGAGTCACGTTTCGATTTTCGTGGCGTTGAAGCCTCGTTTGAGCTGAACGATGCCAATAAGACCATTAAGGTGCTGAGCGAATCTGATTTTCAGGTTAATCAGCTGCTCGATATTCTGCGCGCCAAGCTGTTAAAACGCGGCATTGAAGGGACCTCGCTGGACGTACCGGAAGAGTTCGTGCACAGCGGTAAAACCTGGTTTGTTGAAGCCAAACTGAAGCAGGGCATTGAGAGCGCGGTTCAGAAGAAAATCGTTAAGCTCATCAAAGACAGCAAGCTGAAGGTTCAGGCGCAGATCCAGGGCGAAGAAATTCGTGTAACCGGTAAATCCCGTGATGACCTGCAGTCCGTCATGGCGCTGGTGCGCGGCGGCGATCTGGGGCAACCGTTCCAGTTCAAAAACTTCCGCGATTAAAACGAAAAAGCCCGGTCAGACCGGGCTTTTTTTCAGGCTTTCAGGGCCTGTTCGACTTCAAAGCGGTTTGTCACTTTACTGTCTATTTTGACATACGCGCTGCGCTCTTCTGCCGCGATAAGCACTTCACTCACGCCCTCTGTCGATGCAAGACGCTGTTTCAGCGCATCATCGATCTCAACGTCGTCCGGAATTTCTACCCGCAGACTACTGACGTAGCGCGGCTCTTTCATGGTACCGGCGACCAGCAGCCAGACCGTCGCCAGCAGTGCGCCCGCGAGGAAGACGGTTTGTGAATCAAACAGGCCGTCTACCCAGCCACCGAGTGCGCCGCCAATCGCCACGCCGATAAACTGGCTGGTGGAGTAGATACCCATCGCCGTGCCTTTATAACCTGCAGGGGATTCCTTACTGATCAGCGACGGCAGCAGGGCTTCCATCAGGTTAAACGCCAGGAAGAAGATCTGCACACCGGCAACCAGCTCCCAGAAGTGCGGACCGGCGCCCCAGAGTACGATCTCGGCAATCAGCAATACCGCCACGCAGCCGATAAAGACGCGCTTCATCTTGCGCTTCACTTCGGCATAGATAATAAACGGTACCACCGAGACGAACGAAATCACCATCGTCACCAGATAGATTTTCCAGTGCTCTGCCGCCGGGAAACCTGCTGCAGCCAGCTGGCCGGGCAGGGCGACAAAGGTCGACATCAGCAGAATGTGCAGACACATAATGCCGAAGTTCAGCTTCAGCAGGCGCGGCTCAACCAGCACTTTGCTAAAGCAGCCTTTTACCATCCCGGATTCACGGTTCAGGACGTGGTTTTTGCTGTCCGGTACCACCCACAGCGTTAAGGCAATACCGAGGGTCGCCAGCACGGCAATCATCCAGAACAGGACGTGCAGGCCAAGCGTATGGGTAATAATCGGGCCGAGCACCATCGCAATCGCAAACGTGACGCCAAAGCTCACGCCGATAAATGCCATCGCTTTGGTACGGTTTTGTTCGCGGGTTAAATCCGACAGCAGCGCCATCACGGCGGCGGCAATCGCGCCGGAACCCTGCAGGGCGCGGCCAAGAATAATGCCCCAGATGGAGTGGGAGAGGGCAGCGATGACGCTACCCAGCACGAACACCAGAAGACCACCAACAATCAGGGGTTTGCGGCCTACACGGTCAGAGAGCAGACCAAACGGGATCTGGAATACCGCCTGAGCCAGACCATAAATACCAATCGCCAGGCCAATCAATGCTTCGCTGGCGCCCTGTAATGCCATGCCGTACGTGGTCAGAACAGGCAGGACCATAAACATGCCGAGCATCCGTAGCGAGAAAACAGTCCCTAAACCCCAGGTCGCGCGTAGCTCGCCCGGTGTCATTTTATAATCGTTCATTGCCACCTCAATTCAAAAGCAGGCATTAGTTTAGGCGGGGTGTTAATTGCGGTAAACAGGTGTTTGTTTAAGAGATATTACCATCGTGCAAAACAGCGTCGGGCAAAAAAAAAGCCAGGTGATTAACCTGGCTTTTTCAATTCTGCATACTTACCAGACGTAAGTCAGCAGGTTGTGTGAATCCGGCACCATAAAGTCCACGGACATCATCACCGACAACGAGGTGATGGCAACAATCGAGAACACAAACAGTTTGCGCGCCCAGACTTTGTCATCTTCCACTTTGTAACCGCGCAGGGCCATACCAAGCCACCAGACGCTCACCGCGGCGGCCACGACCAGATATTTATACCCGGCGTACCCCCCCAGCGAGAGCATCAGCGTTGCCACGGCAAAGGCGATGATGTACAGCGTGATGTGGTTCTTGGCAACGGAAATGCCCTTCACGACCGGCAGAACCGGAATGTTCGCTGCCTGATAATCCTTAAAGCGGAAAATCGCGATGGCATAGGAGTGCGGCATCTGCCACAGGCTAAAGATAGCCAGCAGGATCAGCGCACCGCTGTCAAACTCGTTCGTGACCGCGCAGTAGCCAATCACCGGCGGCGCAGCGCCGGAGAGAGAACCAATCAGCGTGCCGTAGACGGAGTGACGTTTCATATACAGGCTGTAAACGCCCACATAGACCACGAACCCCATCACCCCCAGCCAGCAGGCCAGTGGGTTAGCACCAAACCACAGCAGCATAAAGCCAGCAATACCCAGCAAGGTGGCGTACACCAGCGAGACGGAAGGGGCGATCAGGCCTTTCACCAGCACCCGATTTTTGGTCCTTTCCATCTTCTTGTCGATATCCATGTCGATGTAGTTGTTAAATACACAACCGGACGCAACAACCAGCGACACACCGACCAGCGTGTAGATAAAGAGGGTGTAATCAATGCTGCCTTTAGAGGCCAGCAGGAACCCTCCGATCACGGAGATCAGGTTGCCAAAGATGATGCCTGGTTTCGTTACTTGCAGGTATTGCTTAAACATACTCGCCGCTCTTAGTGAACCATCATGTTGTAGTTAAGGTTCCACATAATCCAGATGGAACCGACTACCAGGATAGCGATGATAATCACGGTAAAGATGAATGCCGTCATGTTCCAGCCTTCATCGGACTTGGTGTTCATGTGCAGGAAGCAAACCAGATGCACCAGAATCTGAATCACCGCGGTCACCAGGATTGCACCCAGAATAACCGGCTTAGACGCAGAACCGCTCATCACCATCCAGAACGGGATCACTGTCAGGATGATCGACAGGATAAAACCTGTCATGTAGGTTTTTACGCTACCGTGGGAAGCGCCATGATCGTTTGAATGACTCATTACATCGCCCCCATCAGATACACTACAGAGAACACACAGATCCATACCACGTCCAGGAAGTGCCAGAACAGGCTCAGGCACAGGATACGGGTACGGTTAGTACTGGTCAGGCCGCGACGGGAAATCTGGAACATCAGTACCGCCATCCAGATCAGACCCGAGGTCACGTGCAGACCGTGGGTACCGACCAGCGCGAAGAACGCGGACAGGAAGCCACTGCGATCTGGCCCGAAGCCTTCCATAATCAGGTGATGGAATTCATAGATTTCCATCCCGATAAATCCAGCACCAAACAACCAGGTCAACGCCAGCCAGGAGACAACCTGGCTCTTGTTGTTTTTGTACATGGCGATAGCCGCCATGCCGTAGGTAATGGAGCTGAATAACAGCAGTGCGGTTTCAACCAGAACGAACGGCAGTTCAAAAATGTCCTTGCCGGTCGGGCCGCCCGCTGTGCCGTTCACCAGAACGGCATAGGTCGCGAACAGACAGCAGAACAGAATGCAGTCGCTCATCAGGTAGATCCAGAAACCGAAGACTTTGGTCGGTCCTGTATCGTGGTGCGCATGTTCATGCGCGTGGGCAGTCGAGTGCGCCAGAGTATCAGTTGCCATTTTTCAGCCCCGCTTTAGAAATCTCGTCGAAATGCTGATTTTCCAGCTTTTCAACTTCACGGACTGGTACGTAGTAGTCCACGTCCTCGTCAAAGCTCTTCACAATCCAGCTGATTACGATGCCAGCAAAGCCAACAATCGCCATCCACCAGATGTGCCAGATCATTGCGAAACCAAATACCGTTGCGAAAGCGGCAATCACAATGCCCGCGCCGCTGTTTTTCGGCATGTGGATCTCTTCGTAATGAGCAGGTTGCTTGTACACTTCACCTTTTTCTTTCATTTCCCAGAATGCGTCGCGTTCATGGACCTGCGGCACAACGGCAAAGTTATAGAACGGAGGTGGAGAAGAGGTCGCCCACTCCAGCGTACGGCCACCCCATGGGTCACCGGTCAGATCACGGTTCTGGTCGCGGTCGCGAATAGACACGTAGAACTGAATCAGCTGAGACGCGATACCACAAGCAATCAGCACCGCACCGCCCGCTGCAACCATCAGCATTGGGTGGAACTGTGGATCAATCTGCTGGCTCAGACGACGGGTCATACCCATGAAGCCCAGCACGTACAGCGGCATAAACGCCACGAAGAAGCCGATGATCCAGAACCAGAACGCGCGTTTACCCCATTTTTCGTTCAGCGTGAAGCCGAACGCTTTTGGCCACCAGTAGGTTACGCCAGCGAAGCAGCCGAAGACCACGCCACCGATGATAACGTTATGGAAGTGCGCAATCAGGAACAGACTGTTGTGCAGAACGAAGTCAGCACCCGGTACCGCCAGCAGTACGCCGGTCATCCCACCTACGGAGAAGGTCACGATGAAGCCGATGGTCCACAGCATTGCTGAGTGGAACACGATACGGCCCTGGTACATGGTGAACAGCCAGTTGAAGATCTTAACCCCGGTAGGGATGGCGATAATCATGGTGGTAATACCGAAGAAGGCGTTTACGTTCGCGCCCGCACCCATGGTGAAGAAGTGGTGCAGCCAAACGATGAACGACAGAACGGTAATACACACGGTTGCCCACACCAGAGAGGTGTAACCAAACAGACGTTTACGCGAGAAGGTTGCTGCGATTTCGGAGAACACACCGAACACCGGCAGAACCAGGATGTACACTTCCGGGTGACCCCACGCCCAAATCAGGTTGATGTACATCATCATGTTGCCACCCATATCGTTGGTAAAGAAATGGGTGCCCAGGTAGCGGTCCAGGGTCAGCAGCGCGATGGTGACAGTCAGAATTGGGAAGGACGCAATAATCAGGATGTTGGCGCACAGAGATGCCCAGGTAAATACCGGCATCTTGAACATGGTCATGCCAGGGGCACGCATCTTGATAATGGTCACGAAGAAGTTAATACCGGTCAGGGTTGTACCAACACCGGAGAGCTGAAGCGCCCAAATCCAGTAGTCGACACCTACGCCCGGACTGTATTCAATTCCTGACAACGGCGGGTACGCCAGCCAGCCGGTCTGAGCAAATTCGCCCACACCCAGTGACAGGTTAACCAGGATAACGCCGACAACCGTGAACCAGAAGCTCAGGTTGTTCAGGAACGGGAACGCAACGTCGCGCGCGCCGATTTGCAGCGGAACGACCACGTTCATCAGACCGATAACCAGCGGCATCGCCACGAAGAAGATCATGATAACGCCGTGGGCGGTAAAGATCTGGTCGTAGTGATGCGGCGGCAGGAAGCCGGCTTCACCCGCAGACGCGAGCGCCTGCTGGCTACGCATCATGATCGCATCTGCAAAGCCACGAATTAACATGACGATACCGACGATGCAGTACATGATACCGAGTTTTTTGTGGTCAACCGAAGTCAGCCACTCATTCCACAGGTAGCTCCACTTACCGAAGTAAGTGATCAAGGCCAGTAAGGCCGCACCACCGATGATAATTGCAGCCACCGTAACCACGATAATCGGTTCATGGTAGGGCACTGCATCCAGTGTCAATTTTCCGAACATTTTCTTCCTCGGCCCCTTAGTGAGCGGTTTCCGCGTGGCTCATGTCCATGCCTTCCATACCTTCGTGCGCGCTGTGCTCGCCTTCAGGCTGGGTCATGTCCATGCTCTTGCCGTGATCCATAAATTTGCCAATAACGTCTTTGAACAAATCAGGTTTCACGTTAGAGAAGTACTCCACCTTGTTGTATTCGCTAGGTGCAGCCACTTTTTCGAACGCCGCCATGTCAGACATGGTGTTTGGAGACTGCTTCGCTTTTGCAACCCACTGGTCGAAAGCGGCACGGTCCGGCGTCGCAATAGCTTTGAACTTCATACCTGAGAAGCCCGGGCCGCTATAGCTGGCGGAGATACCATCATAGGTGCCTGCTTCATTCGCGATCAGGTGCAGGTTGGTCTGCATACCGGCCATCGCGTAAATCTGGCTACCCAGACGTGGGATGAAGAAGGAGTTCATTACGGAGTTGGAGGTCACTTTGAACTGAACCGGAGTGTTCGCCGGGAAGGCGATTTCATTCACGGTAGCAATGCCCTGCTCTGGATAGATGAAGAACCATTTCCAGTCCATGGAGACCACTTCGATGGTAATAGGTTTTTCATCGTGAACCAGCGGTTTGCTTGGCTCAAGTGCGTGAGTGGTTTTCCAGGTCAGTACAGCGAGGAACAGGATGATCAGAATAGGAACCGTCCAGACCACAGCTTCCACTTTATTGGAGTGTGACCAGTTAGGGCTATACTTCGCATCTTTATTGCTCGCACGATACTACCAGGCGAAACCAACAGCCATCAAAATGGCTGGAATAACCACAATCAACATCAGGCCAAATGCCGTCAGTATCAGTGAACGTTGTTCCAGTCCAATCTGTCCTTTGGGGTCTAGTAGTGCAGAATCACAGCCACTGAGTAATACAGTGCCTGCAAATAATGACAACCATCCCAAACTTTTATTGTATTTCCTGAGTCTCATTTAACGACCTCAATTCCACGGGAGTCTGGTGGCGTTTAAAGTGTGGGGGCATTTTACGGGAAGGTTACATTACTGTAAACATCATTAGGCCTGTGTCAGGAAGGTGTTACCGGGTTCTGCCGCACGTGTCACAAGTGTTGCAAATTATGTCGGTTTTTATGACCGAAGCCGCATGGTATGGGCTTTATAACGAAAGGACCCCCAAGCATACCCTAAAAGGGGCAATTGGTATAACCATTGTTAAAAATAAACAAAAAATTAACAATTAATTATCAATAAAAAGACAACTAAAAAACGAAAATTCAATCTTTCTCATGCTGAATCGTTTAATGAAAAATAGCCAGATGGAAACGGCTCCAATAATTTCCAAATCCTATCCCGCACAAAACAACAAATATTTTTTTTAGCGTCTGTCGGTTATTTCACCGTTATAATTTCGGTTAGTGATTACAACGGGAAATAACCTTTCGTTTTTATCTTCAGGACATCTGCGTTTTACGCAACGCCACAAAATCGAGCAGCCCGCCGAGGAGGATCCCGGCGACCGCCAGCAGGGCGCCGACATCCAGGAGAAGGGCTTCGAGAGGAAGAGTCAGGGCGGTACTGGCATTGATAATGAGCACTACGAGCCATAACCCCAGCGCCAGACATCCCACCATTAACAGGCGTAGCGCAAAACGGTAGGCGCGCTGATATTCCGTTCGCGGCATAAAGTGTTCTGTCCTCTGGGTATATTCCAGCGTCTGGCGGCAGACCAGCAACAATAAAATGCCGGGTACGGCCGCCACCACGGAGAAGAGATAAAACGTCGGCCAACCGTGCGCCTCAACAAACCAGCCCGCAATCGGCCCAACATACACCCGACCCACGGCAGAAAGCGCCGACAGCAGAGCGAACTGCGTTGCCGAAAACGATTTGTTGCAGAGCGTCATCAGCAGGGCGACAAACGCCGCAGTACCCATTCCGCCACAGAGGTTTTCAAAGAACACCGCCGCCGCCATGCTGACCATGTGTTTATCGGTAATCGACAACAGCCAGTAACCTGCGTTAGACGCGCCCTGAAGAATGCCGAAGATTAGCAATGCGCGGAACAGCGTCAGGCGCTGCATCAACACGCCGCCGTACAGTGCGCCGACGATGGTGGCAAACAGTCCGAGGGTTTTATTCACTACTCCCACTTCACCGGCATCAAACCCGACACCGCGGATCAGAAACGTGGTGGTCAGACTCATCGCGAAGGCATCACCCAGCTTATAAAGGACGATAAGCAGCAGGATCAGCCAGGCATTGTTACGGCCAAAGAAATCACGCAACGGTTCGGCAACGGCCTGCTCCAGCGAACGGGGAACCGGGATTACGTCGCTCGGCTCGGGGGCGAGCAGGGTGGCAATAATGCACGGGATCAGCAGGGTGGCCATCAGCCAGTACATGCCCTGCCAGCCCAGATAGCGGTCCGCCAGCCATAACGCCAGACCGCCGGATACCAGCATGCCCAGACGATAGCCCAGCACGCTGATGGCCGCACCGGCTCCACGCTCTTCCGCGGGCAACACGTCCGTTTTCCATGCATCAAACACGATATCCTGTGAAGCGGAACAGAAGGCAATCACCACCGCAAGGGCGGCCATCCAGCGAAGCTGTGTTGACGGCTCCAGAAAGCCCATTCCTGCAATGGCCAGCAGCAGCAGGACCTGCGTCATCACCAGCCAGCCGCGACGACGGCCCAGGAACGGTGGGGTATAGCGATCCATCACCGGCGACCAGAGGAACTTAAAGACATACGCCTGGCCGACGAGCGAGAAGAAGCCAATGGTTTTGAGATCGATATTCTCAACCGTCATCCAGGCCTGCAGTGTGCCGGACGTGAGCGCGAGGGGTAAACCGGAGGCAAAGCCAAGGATCAGCAAAATGGCTGATTTGGGTTGCTGGAAAATGCGAAAGTAATGTCTGGACATGTTCTTAAAAACTGACCCGGCACACAACCGGGTCAGTCAGCAGGATTAACGCGCGTTTTGCTTGATAAAGTCGTGAATGCTCGTGTCCTGCGCCATATCGGCGATGGTATCGGTCAGCACGCTGTTTACGGCGTTAGCGATGTTCTGGTTAGATGCCTGGAAAGCCCCTTCTACGGAGTAGCTGGCGCGATAGTTTTTGGTCATCTTATTGCCGTTCTTCGCGGTTGCGATGATGGCAATGTCCGCTTTGGTAGCGATGTTGTAGCGAACGTTACCCTGGGAAACGTCAGCGTACAGGTTGTTAACGATGATCTGCAGATCAACCGCGCCGCTTGGGCCAATCATGTAACCACGGGAGGTCATCTGTTTCTCGAGCACTTCCTGCAGCAGGAAGCGCAGGTCACGGGAAGCGGTCAACGTCACCAGCTGGTTGTCGCGGGTCACTTTCGCCAGGGCCTGATCCTGACGCTGATCGGCACCGTTAATGCTCACGGTCACGCCCATCAGGCTTGGATCCTGCTGAGGCAGTGTGATTTTTGGTGAGACATCAATGGTGGTTGGTGGGGTAGCGCAGCCGGCCAGCATAAAAAGGGCTACCAACGGAAAGAAGAGTTTTTTTAACATTTTCGGGTTCTCAACGAATCGTAAGCATATAGAGAGAAAAATTGCCGCCATCATAACATCGCTAACGGCCAGGGGAAGTGGTCAACGCATGTAAATTCATCGCCTTGTCTGAAAACTGACCAGCTTACCCGTTTTCTCAACCTTAGAATGACAAAACGTATGAGTCTCACAGTGAACTTCATTCGTTTGAATGAGAAAATAAGATGAAAGCTAAATATTTGTTGTCTTGTTGTAATGGAACCGGTAAAAGCGGCTAACATTTAAAGGGATGGGTGACATCCTGGCGTTGTCGGAGGAGTAATTTCATGATGATACGTGAGCAGATAGAAGATAAATTAAGGGCAGCGTTCAACCCTGTGTTCCTCGAAGTCGTCGACGAAAGCTATCGTCATAACGTGCCGGCAGGTTCTGAAAGCCACTTTAAAGTGGTTCTGGTTAGCGATCGCTTCACGGGAGAACGTTTCCTGAACCGACATCGCATGATCTACAGCACCTTGACGGATGAACTCTCCACAACCGTACATGCCCTGGCGTTGCATACCTACACCATTAAGGAGTGGGAAGGCTTGCAGGATACGGTATTTGCATCCCCGCCTTGTCGCGGTGCAGGCACCATCGCCTGATAAATCGGATTTGCAACCGCTGGAGTTTTTCCAGTATGTTGCTTACAGATTTCCTCAAAACGGCCTCCGGGCCGTTTTGTTTTGTCTGAGTTTTGAGCGGATGGTGCGATTTTAAGGCTAAAAATAGCCTTAAAGTGTGAAAAAAGCCGCAGCAACATGCCCCAACCGTTCTCGACTCACCTAAGTGATGCCGCTATAATGCCGCGTCTTATTGAATGTCTTCGGGATGATTCTGGCGACAGGGAATGTGAATCTGCACTAAGAGAGCATCCCGGTAAAACAGACAGATTCAGAGTTGACCGAGCACTGTGATTTTTTTGAGGTAACAAGATGCAAGTTTCAGTTGAAACCACTCAAGGCCTTGGCCGCCGTGTAACGATTACTATCGCTGCTGACAGCATCGAAACTGCTGTGAAAAGCGAGCTGGTCAACGTAGCAAAAAAAGTACGTATTGACGGCTTCCGTAAGGGCAAAGTACCAATGAATGTTGTTGCTCAGCGTTATGGCGCTTCCGTGCGTCAGGATGTGCTGGGTGAACTGATGAGCCGCAACTTTATCGATGCGATCATCAAAGAAAAAATCAATCCGGCCGGTGCGCCGAACTACGTGCCAGGCGAATACAAACTGGGCGAAGACTTCACCTACTCTGTAGAGTTCGAAGTGTATCCGGAAGTTGAACTGAAAGGTCTGGAATCTATCGAAGTTGAAAAACCGATTGTTTCCGTGACTGACGAAGATGTCGACGGCATGCTGGATACCCTGCGTAAGCAGCAGGCTAACTGGAAAGAAAAAGAAGGCGCTGTTGACGCTGAAGACCGTGTCACCATCGACTTCACCGGTTCTGTAGACGGCGAAGAGTTCGAAGGCGGCAAAGCGACTGACTTCGTACTGGCTATGGGCCAGGGTCGTATGATCCCAGGCTTCGAAGACGGTATTAAAGGCCACAAAGCGGGCGAAGAGTTCACCATCGACGTGACCTTCCCGGAAGAGTACCACGCTGAAAACCTGAAAGGTAAAGCGGCGAAGTTCGTCATCAACCTGAAGAAAGTTGAAGAGCGCGAGTTGCCAGAACTGACTGAAGAATTCATCAAGCGTTTCGGCGTGGAAGATGGTTCTGTTGCAGGTCTGCGTACTGAAGTACGTAAAAACATGGAACGCGAGCTGAACGGCGCTGTGCGTAACCGTGTGAAATCTCAGGCGATCGAAGGTCTGGTGAAAGCGAACGAAATCGACGTTCCAGCAGCCCTGATCGACAGCGAAATCGACGTACTGCGCCGTCAGGCTGCTCAGCGTTTCGGTGGTAACCAGCAGCAAGCGATGGAACTGCCACGCGAGCTGTTCGAAGAGCAAGCAAAACGCCGCGTTGTAGTTGGCCTGTTGCTGGGCGAAGTGATTCGTACCCACGAGCTGAAAGCTGACGAAGAGCGTGTGAAAGGCCTGATCGAAGAGATGGCGTCCGCATACGAAGATCCATCAGAAGTTATCGAGTTCTACGGTAAGAACAAAGAGCTGATGGACAACATGCGTAACGTTGCCCTGGAAGAGCAGGCGGTTGAAGCGGTACTGGCGAAAGCGAAAGTGACCGAAAAAGCGACCTCTTTCAACGAACTGATGAACCAGCAGGCGTAATTTCGCCCCGAAGGTTTAAAGTTTGAACAAAAACCCGTTGCCTTCCGGCAACGGGTTTTTTTTATCGCACCAATAGCCCAGGAAGGGTGCTAAAACGCCCTTTCGGTGTTAGCGTAACAACAAAAGGTTGTTATGCTTGAAATAGGGCAATGTAAACCCCATAAGTGTGTAATCAGATGAATGAGACTGGCTGATAATCCGTCCGTAAGGTTACAATCAGTACAGCAGGTGTTTTCAATTTTGATCCAGGAGACGGAAATGTCATACAGTGGCGAACGAGATAACTTTGCACCCCATATGGCTCTGGTGCCAATGGTTATTGAACAGACCTCACGTGGTGAGCGTTCTTTTGATATCTATTCCCGTCTGCTCAAGGAACGCGTTATCTTTCTGACCGGCCAGGTGGAAGACCACATGGCGAACCTGATCGTGGCGCAGATGCTGTTTCTGGAAGCGGAAAACCCGGAAAAAGACATTTACCTGTACATTAACTCCCCAGGCGGCGTGATTACGGCGGGTATGTCCATTTATGACACCATGCAATTCATCAAGCCTGATGTGAGCACTATCTGTATGGGTCAGGCAGCATCTATGGGCGCTTTCCTGTTAACCGCAGGGGCAAAAGGCAAACGTTTCTGCCTGCCGAATTCCCGCGTGATGATTCACCAGCCGCTGGGTGGTTACCAGGGGCAGGCGACGGATATCGAAATCCACGCCCGCGAAATCCTGAAAGTAAAAGCGCGCATGAATGAACTTATGGCGCAGCATACGGGTCAATCTCTTGAGCAGATCGAGCGCGATACCGAGCGCGATCGCTTCCTCTCAGCTCCAGAGGCAGTAGAGTACGGCTTAGTCGACTCCGTTTTGACCCATCGTAATTGATGCCCGCGACGCGAGTGTGCCGCTATACTAAGGTAAAGCGGCACTCTGCTTGAGAGCAGCTTGCGTCTGAGAATGGCATTTGCGTCGTCATGTGCGGCACAAAGAACTTAAAAAGAGGTTTGGACTCATGACAGATAAACGCAAAGATGGTTCGGGCAAACTGCTGTACTGCTCTTTTTGCGGCAAAAGCCAGCATGAAGTGCGTAAACTGATTGCCGGGCCGTCCGTGTATATCTGCGACGAATGTGTTGATTTATGTAATGACATCATTCGCGAAGAGATTAAAGAAGTAGCCCCTCACCGTGAGCGTAGCGCGCTGCCGACACCGCATGAAATTCGTCATCACCTTGACGACTATGTCATCGGTCAGGAGCAGGCGAAGAAAGTGCTGGCGGTGGCGGTGTATAACCACTACAAACGCCTGCGTAACGGTGATACCAGCAATGGCGTGGAACTGGGTAAAAGTAACATTCTGCTGATCGGCCCAACCGGTTCCGGTAAAACGCTGCTGGCTGAAACGCTCGCACGCCTGCTGGATGTGCCGTTCACCATGGCGGATGCCACCACCCTGACCGAAGCCGGTTATGTGGGTGAAGATGTGGAAAACATCATCCAGAAACTGCTGCAGAAGTGCGATTACGACGTACAGAAAGCCCAGCGCGGGATCGTCTATATCGATGAGATCGACAAGATCTCCCGTAAATCAGACAACCCGTCTATCACCCGTGACGTATCAGGTGAAGGTGTACAGCAGGCATTACTGAAGCTGATCGAAGGGACCGTTGCCGCAGTACCGCCGCAGGGTGGCCGTAAACATCCGCAGCAGGAGTTCCTGCAGGTTGATACCTCCAAGATCCTGTTCATCTGTGGTGGTGCTTTCGCCGGTCTGGATAAAGTTATTTCCCACCGTGTTGAAACCGGCTCCGGCATTGGTTTTGGCGCAACGGTGAAAGCGAAATCAGAGAAAGCGAACGAAGGCGAACTGCTGTCCCAGGTTGAACCAGAAGATCTGATTAAATTTGGTCTGATCCCTGAATTCATTGGTCGTCTGCCGGTTGTCGCCACGCTGAATGAGCTGAGTGAAGAAGCGCTGATCCAGATCCTGAAAGAGCCGAAAAACGCGCTGACCAAGCAGTATCAGGCACTGTTCAATCTGGAAGGCGTAGAGCTGGAATTCCGCGATGAAGCGCTGGATGCGATTGCGAAGAAAGCGATGATCCGTAAAACCGGTGCACGTGGTCTGCGTTCCATCGTTGAAGCGGCGCTGCTTGATACCATGTACGACCTGCCTTCTATGGAAGATGTCGAAAAAGTGGTTATCGACGAATCCGTTATCGGCGGTCAGACCAAGCCACTGCTGATTTACGGTAAACCGGAAGCACAGCAGGCATCTGGCGAATAATTCACCAAATCATACAAGCAGTTAATCAAAAAGGGGGGATTTTATCTCCCCTTTACTTTTTCCGTATTCATGGCGTTGAATGTGTGGGAAACATCCCCATATACTGGATTACATGTTAATGGTTGTGTGAAGCACAGTTACATGACCAGTTTACCTGGCGGACACTAAACTAAGAGAGAGCTCTATGAATCCTGAGCGTTCTGAACGCATTGAAATCCCCGTATTGCCGTTGCGCGATGTGGTGGTTTATCCGCACATGGTCATACCCTTATTTGTAGGGCGGGAAAAATCTATCCGTTGCCTCGAAGCCGCCATGGATCATGATAAAAAAATCATGTTGGTTGCGCAGAAGGAAGCTTCAACGGATGAGCCGGGTGTAAACGATCTTTTCACCGTCGGGACCGTGGCCTCTATTTTGCAGATGCTGAAGCTGCCTGACGGCACCGTTAAGGTGCTGGTAGAAGGTCTGCAGCGTGCGCGTATTACCACCCTGTCAGACAATGGCGAACACTTCTCTGCCAAGGCAGAGTACCTTGATTCGCCTCAGCTTGATGAGCGCGAGCAGGAAGTGCTGGTGCGCACCGCGATTAGCCAGTTTGAAGGCTATATCAAGCTGAACAAGAAAATCCCACCAGAAGTGCTGACGTCGCTGAACAGCATCGACGATCCTGCGCGTCTGGCTGACACCATCGCAGCGCATATGCCGCTGAAGCTGGCTGACAAACAGTCCGTGCTGGAGATGTCCGACGTTAACGAACGTCTGGAATACCTGATGGCGATGATGGAGTCTGAAATCGATCTGCTGCAGGTTGAGAAGCGTATTCGCAACCGCGTGAAAAAGCAGATGGAAAAATCACAGCGTGAGTACTATCTGAATGAGCAAATGAAAGCCATTCAGAAAGAGCTCGGCGAGATGGACGACGCGCCGGACGAAAACGAAGCGCTGAAGCGTAAGATCGACGCGGCAAAAATGCCGAAAGAGGCCAAAGAGAAAGCGGAAGCTGAACTGCAGAAGCTGAAAATGATGTCTCCGATGTCGGCTGAAGCGACAGTGGTGCGTGGCTACATCGAGTGGATGGTTCAGGTGCCGTGGAACGCCCGCAGCAAGGTCAAAAAAGACCTGCGTCAGGCGCAGGAGATCCTGGATACCGACCACTACGGCCTGGAGCGTGTTAAAGACCGCATCCTTGAGTACCTCGCAGTACAAAGCCGTGTAAACAAACTGAAAGGCCCAATCCTCTGTCTGGTTGGACCGCCAGGGGTAGGTAAAACCTCTCTGGGTCAGTCAATTGCGAAAGCGACCGGACGTAAATATATCCGTATGGCGCTGGGTGGCGTACGCGACGAAGCGGAAATCCGCGGTCACCGTCGTACCTACATCGGTTCTATGCCGGGTAAATTGATCCAGAAGATGGCGAAAGTGGGGGTTAAAAACCCATTGTTCCTGCTCGATGAGATCGACAAAATGTCGTCGGACATGCGTGGCGATCCGGCCTCGGCTTTGCTGGAAGTGCTTGATCCAGAACAGAACGTGGCGTTCAGCGATCACTATCTGGAAGTGGACTACGATCTGAGCGATGTGATGTTCGTGGCGACCTCCAACTCCATGAACATTCCGGCTCCGCTGCTGGATCGTATGGAGGTGATCCGTCTGTCTGGTTATACCGAAGACGAGAAGCTGAACATTGCGAAACAGCATTTGCTGCCGAAACAGATTGAGCGTAATGCACTGAAAGCCAACGAGCTGACCGTAGAGGACAGCGCGATCATCGGCATCATTCGCTACTACACGCGTGAAGCGGGTGTGCGTAGTCTTGAGCGTGAAATCTCGAAACTGTGCCGTAAAGCGGTGAAACAGCTGCTGCTGGATAAGAGCCTGAAACACATCACCATTAACGGCGATAACCTGCATGCCTATCTGGGCGTTCAGCGTTTCGACTATGGTCGTGCGGACAACGAAAACCGCGTGGGTCAGGTCACCGGTCTGGCATGGACGGAAGTGGGCGGCGATCTGCTGACCATCGAAACCGCCTGTGTGCCAGGGAAAGGTAAACTGACTTATACCGGTTCTCTGGGCGAAGTCATGCAGGAGTCCATCCAGGCGGCCTTGACCGTGGTACGCGCGCGTGCGGAGAAACTGGGCATTAACCCGGATTTCTACGAAAAACGCGACATCCACGTTCACGTCCCGGAAGGGGCAACGCCGAAAGATGGCCCAAGCGCAGGTATCGCGATGTGTACCGCGCTGGTCTCCTGTCTGACGGGCAACCCGGTCCGCGCTGATGTGGCAATGACCGGTGAAATCACCCTGCGCGGTCAGGTTCTGCCAATCGGTGGTTTAAAAGAAAAACTGCTGGCGGCACATCGTGGTGGGATCAAAACCGTATTGATTCCTTACGAGAACAAACGCGATCTGGAAGAGATTCCGGACAACGTGATTGCCGATCTGCAGATCCATCCTGTTAAGCGAATTGAGGAAGTTCTTACTCTCGCATTGCAGAATGAACCGTCCGGAATGCAGGTTGTAACCGCAAAATAGTGACCTCGCGCAAAGAGCGTCAATAAAAACAAGGCTGGTAAGTCATTTCGCACTTGCCAGCCTTTTTTTGTATAGCTAATTTAGATTGCTGATTAGGTCAGCCATCAACAACGGGTGTTGTAAGGTCATGGCAGGCCTGATATAACTGCTGCGCGGTCGCGTTGTGAAGGATTCAGGCGCGATATAAATTATAAAGAGAGGAAGAGAACAGTGAATAAATCTCAACTGATTGACAAAATTGCTGCTGGTGCTGATATTTCTAAAGCTGCAGCTGGACGTGCGTTAGATGCATTAATTGCTTCTGTTACTGAATCTCTGCAGGCTGGGGACGACGTTGCACTGGTAGGCTTCGGTACTTTTGCTGTTAAAGAGCGTGCTGCCCGTACTGGCCGCAACCCTCAGACCGGTAAAGAGATCACCATTGCTGCCGCTAAAGTGCCGGGTTTCCGTGCAGGTAAAGCGCTGAAAGACGCAGTAAACTGATTGCTTTCCCGTTTCAGGGAAGCCGAAAAGTACAAGGGCGCATCATTTGATGTGCCTTTTTTGTTTGTCCAGACCTGATTTGTGCGAGTTTATGCGAGTTGTGGGCTGACAATCGCCCCGTTTTCTTGTCACAATACGTCTTTACGCGCGACGGTCAGGATTTTCCGTTAGCGTCAGGTAACCAGTCACCTACAGCGGAGTGTTGTTACACCATGATGGACAGCTTACGCACGGCTGCTAACAGTCTCGTGCTCAAGATTATTTTCGGTATCATTATCGTGTCGTTCATATTGACCGGCGTGAGCAGTTACCTTATCGGCGGTGGCGCGAACTATGCCGCAAAAGTGAATGGCCAGGAAATCAGCCGTGGGCAGTTCGAGAATGCGTTTGCCGGTGAACGTAACCGTATGCAGCAACAGCTGGGCGACCAGTTCTCTGAACTGGCAGCGAACGAAGGATACATGAAAACCCTGCGCCAACAGACACTGAACCGCCTTATTGACGAAGCGCTCCTGGATCAATATGCCAAAAAACTGGGTCTGGGTATCAGCGATGAGCAGGTTAAAAAAGCTATCTTCTCAACTCAGGCATTCCAGTCTAACGGCAAATTCGACAACGCCCGCTATAACAGCATTGTGAATCAGATGGGCATGACGGCCGATCAATACGCTCAGGCGCTGCGTAACCAGCTGACGACGCAACAGCTGATCAATGCGGTGGTTGGCACTGATTTTATGCTCAAAGGTGAAACTGACGAACTGGCAGCCCTGGTGGCGCAGCAGCGTGTCGTGCGCCAGGCGACCATCGATGTGAATGCGCTCGCGGCGAAGCAGCAGGTGAGTGATGCAGAGATTAACGCGTACTACGAGCAGAACAAAAATAGCTTTGTTGCACCTGAACAGTTCCGCGTGAGCTACATCAAGCTGGATGCTGCTGCGTTGCAGGAAACCGCCACTGATGCGGAAATCCAGTCTTACTACGATCAGCATCAGGATCAGTTCACTCAGCCTCAGCGTAACCGCTACAGCGTGATTCAGACCAAAACAGAAGCCGATGCCAAAGCCGTTCTGGATGAGCTGAATAAAGGCGCAGATTTCGCGACCGTTGCGAAAGCAAAATCCACCGACATCATCT
The DNA here is from genome assembly GCF_003965585.1 of Enterobacter sp. WCHEn045836. Lineage (NCBI taxonomy): Bacteria > Pseudomonadati > Pseudomonadota > Gammaproteobacteria > Enterobacterales > Enterobacteriaceae > Enterobacter > Enterobacter sp. WCHEn045836. Next base: position 103,263 of record NZ_RXPT01000012.1, on the reverse strand, counting down.
CTGCGAAAAATGGCGGTGATATGGGCTGGCTGGAAGCGGCGACTACACCGGATGAGCTGAAAAATGCTGGTCTGAAAGACAAAGGCCAGCTGTCGGGTGTGATTAAATCATCCGTTGGTTTCCTGGTTGCGCGTCTGGATGATATCGAACCCGCTAAAACCAAGCCTCTGGCTGAAGTGCGTGATGATATCGCCGCCAAAGTGAAACAGGAAAAAGCGCTGGATGCTTACTATGCTCTGCAGCAGAAAGTGAGCGATGCAGCGAGCAACGACAATGAATCTCTGGCGGGTGCAGAGCAGGCCGCAGGCTTGAAAGCGGTTGAGACCGGCTGGTTTGGTCGCGACAACCTGCCGGAAGAGCTGAACTTCAAACCGGTTTCGGATGCCATCTTCAACGGTGGTCTGGTGGGCGAGAACGGTACGCCGGGCAGCAACTCCGATATCATTACCGTTGACGGTGACCGTGCGTTTGTTCTGCGCGTGAGCGAGCACAAGCCTGAAGCGGTAAAACCGCTGGCGGAAGTGAAAGATCAGGTTGTTGCGCAGGTTAAACATAACAAAGCGGAACAGCAGGCAAAACTGGATGCTGAGAAGATCCTGGCTGACCTGAAAGCCGGTAAAGAAGACGCCCTGAAAGCAGCGGGTCTGAGCTTCGGTGACGCGAAAACGCTGAGCCGCACCGGTCAGGACCCAATCAGCCAGGCTGTGTTTGGTCTGAGCCTGCCTGCGAAGGACAAGCCAAGCTTCGGCACGACAACCGACATGCAGGGTAACGTCGTTCTGCTGGCGCTGGACGAAGTGAAAGCCGGCACCATGCCAGAAGAGCAGAAGAAAGCGATGGTTCAGGGTATCACCCAGAACAATGCCCAGATTGCTTTCGAAGCGATGATGAGCAACCTGCGTAAAGAAGCCAAAATCAAGCTGGGCGATGTGATGACTCAGCAGCAGTAATTACGTATCTGCTCGCAGATTTTCGTAACGCTCTGCAAAACCTGAAGGCCGCTTTCGCGGCCTTTTCCATTTCTGCAATCTCATGTTTGAGCCTGTTTTTGCTGACGGCTATCGTGATGTGGCTGTCAACAAACAAGGAGATAACAGCATGAAATGTGGAATCAAAGCACTGTTAATTACACTGGCTATTGCCACCGCCGGGATGAGCGCAGGCGCACTGGCGGCCCCCGCAGCAAAAACGCAGTCTGTACAGAGCAAAACTGACCCCACTGCACAGGCTCCCGCCCAAACTAAAGCCGCTGAACCTGGCAAAAGCACAGAGGACGACGGTACACGCGTTAGCATCAATACGGCCTCGGCTGAAGATCTCGCCCGGGTGATGAACGGCGTAGGGCTCAAAAAAGCCCAGGCTATCGTAAGCTACCGTGAAGAGTACGGCCCGTTTAAAACGGTTGACGATCTCAGGCAGGTTCCGGGGATGGGCAGTTCACTGGTTGAGCGCAACCTCTCACACCTGACGTTGTAATCTCAGTTTTACTTGCACAGCCGCAAAAGTTTGCCAGGATAAAGAGGTCATACCAGTCTTGACCTCTTATCCTATAACAACAGTAAAGGCTATTGCGCTATGCAGACAAAAATCAAAGTACGCGGTTTCCATCTTGATGTTTACCAGCACGTGAATAACGCCCGCTATCTCGAATTTCTTGAAGAGGCGCGCTGGGATGGGCTGGAAAACAGCGAAAGCTTTCAATGGCTGACTGCGCACAACATCGCGTTCGTGGTCGTCAATATTAATATCAACTACCGTCGCCCGGCCGTGCTTGGAGATGTCCTTACCGTTACCAGCCAGGTTCAACAGCTAAACGGGAAGAGTGGTGTACTCAGTCAGGTCGTGACGCTGGATCCTGAAGGGCAGGTGGTGGCTGATGCGCTGATCACCTTCGTTTGTATCGATCTGAAAACGCAGAAGGCACTACCGCTGGAAGGGGAGTTGCGGGAAAAGCTGGAGTTGATGATCGTGTAGGGAGCATTTATCTGAATGCCTGTGCTGTCGACTTTATCAGTGCGACAGCACAGTGAAGTAACCTTATTTCAGCCCGGTTTTTTTCTGCATCGCGGCCATCACACCGGCTTTATCTGCCAGGTAGTGATTCAAGCCATTGGCACGCAGGTTACAGGCGGCGCACTGGCCACATCCGTCGCCTTTAATGCCGTTGTAGCAGGTCAGGGTTTCGCTGCGAACCAGATCCAGTTTGCCCCAGTAGTCCGCCAGCGCCCAGGTTTCCGCTTTATCAAGCCACATTAGCGGCGTTTCAAAGCGCGTCTCCTTGGCCATCCCCAGGTTTACCGCGTGATTTAGCGCTTTCACAAACTCGTCGCGGCAGTCCGGATAACCGGAGAAGTCGGTTTCGCAAACGCCGGTGATCACCGCTTCGGCTTGCACCTGGTAGGCGTAGATGGCCGTCAGGGTCAGAAAAAGAATATTACGGCCCGGCACAAAGGTATTGGGAATACCGCTGGCGTCAGGTTTGTAGTCAGGAACAGGAATGCTGTCGCGGGTGAGGCTACTGACGGCCAGTTCGTTTAACAGCGTGACGTCCAGCACCTTATGCGCGCGCGCGCCCAGTTTCAGCGCCAGTTCGCGGGCTACGTCGATTTCTGCGCGATGACGCTGACCATAATCGAAAGTCACACAATGAACTTCATCGTACTGATGAAGGGCCTGAACCAGGCAGGTAGTGGAATCTTGTCCTCCGCTGAACACGACGACGGCACGTTTCATAAATCATCTCGACAGTTACGGTAAAAACATTATGTTACCGTCTGACTTCGGCGGCGACCAGCTTCTTCACGACCTGGGTGCCGGAAGCCAGGCTTCAGTGAAATCAAACCAGCCACGGGTATTCAGTCGTATTCCGTTTACCCCCGGCGGCGCGCTGATTTGATACTGGTAATTAAACAGTGGCGTCAGTACCGCCTCTTCCATCAGCCGGGTGAAGATGGCCCTCAGGCCAGCGTGTCTTGCCTGTTCATCGGCCTGAGTCTGTACGGCATCCAGCGTGGCCTGCAGATGAGCAAAGTGCGGCGCGCTCAGCAGATGCGGCCAGAGGGGATCGCACCTAAGCCACTGTTCAAGCGTGTACTCCGGCGCTTCGCCAATCAGTCTGTCTCCCATCATCATGTCCGCATCGGCAAGCTGCTGACACCCATCCCACGTTTTAGCATCGTAAAAGATAACGGTGAGTTCACACCCTTGCTGCGCAAGGTACTGTTTTAACTGGTTTGCCATGGTGTGTAACTCAACGGGCAAATGGTAAACGAGGGTCAACGTTTCCGGTAAAGGAACATGGGTTAAATCTGGCCACTGGGGAATACGCAGGCCTGGAAGCAGCTCTTCTGTCGGTGTAATCAACCCCTCGTTCAGCGGGAGCGTATGCAGCAGCGTTGAGAGATGGATGATATTGATTAGCCGTCGTGCCTGCATTTTACTCATCCGCTCGCTCTGTTTCAGCGTGAGGTAACAGAACCCCAGGCTGGTGCTGTTACTCACCAGCCTCAGGCTCTCCAGTTCATCAGGCTCGCCAATGGCGATCTGCACTGGATGACGACAGCTGGTCCCCAGCCCGTAATCAAAGAGCGTCGGGGTGATCCAGTATTCAATCGCCTTGATCAGCGGGTGGCTAAGATGGTACTGCTCATGGCTTTCCAGACGCACCAGATCGGGATCAAACACGCTCAGCCTGAAGGGGCCACTGCCCGTCACAGGCAGGTCAGGATGGGCCAGACGGCTGCAGTAGGTCGCCAGACGATGCGGCAGCCAGTAGTCTGGCTGATGCAGGGTAAACGTCAGGCACTGTGGGTGAGTGACCTCAATGTCTGACACGCTCTGGAACAGTTTGCGCAGAGCAGGCAGCGTCAGCAGGGCTTTCAGGCTCCGCTGCAGCTGTGCCGTCTCAATTTTGTCGCCGTTATGCCAGTGCAGGGTGGAGCGGATGTAAAAATGCCAGCGCAGGCCGCCATCCGACACCTCCCAGTGGTGGGCAAGATCGCCCGTTGGTTCGCTGCTGTTGCCGTTAAAGCGCGTCAGCCCGGAGAAAACCTGGCCTGCCAGGTGCTGCTCCGCCCGGCCGGGTAAAAAGCCAGGCTGCAGCGCATCCAGCGAGCGATAATAGGGAATGCGCAGCGTCGGCGTATCGTTTTGCCACTGTCCGCCCAAAAAGGGATGCAGCAACTCCCGCAACTCTTCCGGCGCAAGCTGGGCCAGCTCCAGCGCGTTATGCTGCTGCCCCTGCTTCAGCGCCTCTTCCATCATCGCATTACGCAGCGATTCCGGGGTGACATGAAACGTGAGCTCGCCGCGCTTGCCGCGACCGGACTGCGCATGCCAGCGTAACCAGCCAGCCTCCTGCGCCTGACGCAGCAGGGTGCGCACATGCCGCTCGCTGCAAAAACAGCGGCTGGCGAGCTCCGCAATGGTGACCTGCTGCGGTGCACCTTCGGAGGGCTGCCACAGGCGTTGATACTGTTTGAGGCGGTTGAGCTGTCGCATAAAAAACCCGGAACAATAATTGTCATCTATTCACTATTACTTCCGTATATCTCACGCAATACTGATGCACAAGTTAACCGCATCACATTTCGGGAGTAATCATGGCTCGGCTCGCAGCATTTGATATGGACGGTACGTTGTTAATGCCGGATCACCGTTTAGGGGAGAAAACCCTGAACACCCTGAAGCGTCTGCGCGAGCGCGATGTGACCCTGACGTTTGCCACTGGCCGCCATGTGCTGGAGATGCGTCATTTGCTGGGGGCATTCTCCCTGGATGCATTTCTGATCACCGGTAACGGGACACGTATTCATTCGGTCGAAGGGGAGGTTCTGCACCGTCAGGATCTCAACCCGGAAGTGGCGGATATTGTGTTGCATAGTACCTGGGATACCCAGGCCAGCGTTCATGTCTTTAACGATAACGGCTGGTTTACCGGGCGCGAGATCCCTCAGCTTCTCCATGCGCATGTCTACAGTGGTTTTCGCTATCAGCTGATCGATTTGCGCCGTATCCCTGCCCATGCGGTGACCAAGATCTGTTTCTGCGGCGATCATGACGATCTCCGTCGCCTGCGTATTCAGTTGAATGAGGCGTTAGGCGACCGGGCACATCTGACCTTTTCGGCGGTGGATTGTCTGGAAGTGCTGCCGGTGGGGTGTAACAAAGGTTCTGCCCTGGCGGTCCTGAGCGACCACCTGGGCTTAACGCTGCAGGAGTGCATGGCGTTTGGTGACGCCATGAACGACCGCGAGATGCTGGGCAGCGTCGGGCGCGGTTTGATCATGGGGAATGCAATGCCCCAGCTGATTTCAGCGCTTCCTCATCTGCCGGTTATCGGGCACTGCCGAAATGAAGCGGTGTCCCATTTTTTAACACATTGGCTGGACAACAACACCCTCCCATATTCCCCCGAATAGTGAGACCCTTCCAGCAAGCCAGACTTCGGTCTGGCTTTTTTTATTTCACCAGCTGTGCAATTTGCGCTTTCCACGGCGCAATATCACCGATGTTTGCCTGCACCCATTCCGCGTTGTAATAGGTCTCCAGGTAGCGCTCTCCGCTGTCGCACAGCAGCGTGACGATGGAGCCCGTGCGGCCCTCTTCACGCATGCGTGCCGCCAGCTGCAGCGCGCCCCACATATTGGTCCCGGTCGAGGCACCCACTTTGCGGCCCAACTGCGTCTCCAGCCAGTGCGCCGTTGCGACGCTTGCGGCATCCGGCACGCGAAGCATTTCATCCACCACATCAGGAATGAACGACGGCTCAACGCGCGGGCGGCCAATTCCTTCAATTTTACTGCCCACCGGACTGCGCAGATTGGCATCGCGGCGTTGCCAGTAGTCGAGGAAAACCGAGTTTTGCGGATCAACCACCATCAGTTGCGTATCGTAGCCCTGACAGCGGATATAGCGGCCAATGGTGGCCGAAGTACCGCCCGTACCGGCGCTCATGACGATGTATGACGGAACCGGATGAGGCTCATGAGTCATCTGGCGGAAAATACTGTCGGCAATGTTGTTGTTGCCACGCCAGTCGGTTGCACGCTCGGCGAAGGTGAACTGGTCCATATAGTGGCCGTTCAGCTCACGGGCCAGCATTTCCGAGGCGGCGTAAATTTCGCAGGCACTTTCCACAAAGTGGCAGCGTCCGCCATAAAATTCGATCTGTTCGATTTTGCGTTTCGCGGTGCAGGAGGGCATGACGGCGATAAACGGCAGACCGAGCAGGCGGGCGAAATAGGCTTCGGATACGGCGGTTGAACCGGATGAGGATTCAATGATGGTCGTACCTTCCTTAATCCAGCCGTTGCATAACCCGTACAGGAACAGAGACCGCGCCAGCCGATGCTTCAGGCTGCCTGTAGGATGGGTGCTTTCATCTTTCAGATACAGCTGAATACCCGCAAATCCTGGCAGGGTGAGGCGGATTAAATGGGTGTCGGCCGAGCGCTGGTAGTCGGCATTGATTTCGCTGATGGCATGTTTAACCCAGTTGCTATTCATCGTAATTATCCGTTTGTCATTTTGTGCCCAGCATAGCGAAAAGCACAGAAAAAATTGTTGCTATCTGGCCTTTAAAATAGAATGAAGGGAGAAAAATTTTCTCTGTGAGGTGGGTATGCTAGATAAAATTGACCGCAAGCTGCTTTCATTGCTGCAAAGTGACTGCACCCTCTCTTTGCAGGCACTGGCAGATGCCGTTAATCTGACCACCACACCGTGCTGGAAGCGCCTCAAGAAGCTGGAAGATGACGGTATTCTGCTGGGGCGTGTCGCGTTATTAGATCCCGAAAAACTGGGGCTGGGCCTGACGGCTTTTGTCCTGATAAAAACGCAGCACCACAGCAGCGAATGGTATTGCCGCTTCGTGACCCAGGTGTCAGAGATGCCGGAGGTCCTCGGCTTCTGGCGTATGGCCGGGGAGTACGATTATCTGATGCGTGTCCAGGTGGCAGACATGAAGCGCTATGATGATTTCTACAAGCGGCTGGTGAACAGCGTACCGGGGTTGTCGGACGTTACCTCAAGCTTTGCCATGGAACAGATTAAATACACCACAGCATTACCCATTGAATAACTTCGTAAAATACCTTCAGGAACAAACCGCGTGCGATTATTTGCCCAACTAAGCTGGTACTTTCGTCGGGAGTGGCAGCGCTACCTCGGCGCAGTTCTCCTGCTTATCATCATTGCCATCTTGCAGCTGATCCCGCCGAAAGTGGTGGGATACGTCGTGGATGGCGTCACGGAACAGCATTACACCACCGCACGGGTGTTGATGTGGGTCGGCACGCTGGTGTTGACGGCCGTCATTGTCTATCTGCTGCGCTATGTCTGGCGCGTGCTGCTGTTTGGCGCGTCCTATCAGCTGGCCGTTGAATTACGCGAGGATTTTTACCGTCAGCTGAGCCGCCAGCATCCAGAATTTTACCTGCGCCATCGCACCGGGGATCTTATCGCCCGCGCCACCAACGATGTCGATCGCGTGGTGTTCGCCGCCGGGGAAGGGGTATTAACGCTGGTGGATTCGCTGGTGATGGGCTGTGCGGTCCTGATTGTGATGTCGACTCAGATCAGCTGGCAGCTCACCCTGCTGGCATTGCTGCCGATGCCGCTGATGGCGCTGGCGATCAACCGCTATGGCGAACAGCTGCACGAGCGCTTCAAGCTGGCGCAGGCGGCGTTTTCGTCGCTGAACGATCGCACGCAGGAGAGTATGACCAGTATCCGCATGATCAAAGCCTTTGGTCTGGAGGATCGGCAATCAGCTCTGTTTGCGGCCGATGCTGCAGACACTGGCGCAAAAAACATGCGCGTTGCGCGTATCGATGCGCGCTTTGACCCGACGATCTATATCGCTATTGGCATGGCTAATCTGCTGGCGATTGGCGGCGGGAGCTGGATGGTTGTACAAGGCACATTGACCCTGGGGCAGTTGACCAGTTTTGCGATGTACCTGGGGCTGATGATTTGGCCGATGCTGGCGCTGGCCTGGATGTTTAACATCGTGGAGCGCGGCAGTGCCGCCTACAGCCGTATTCGCGCCATGCTGTCTGAAGCGCCAGTGGTCAACGACGGTACCGAGCCGGTACCGGAAGGACGGGGTGTGATGAACGTCGATATCCGTACGTTTATTTATCCGCAGACAGAACACCCGGTGCTTGAAAACGTCAGCTTTACGCTGCAACCGGGTCAAATGCTGGGGATCTGTGGCCCGACCGGATCCGGTAAAAGCACTGTCCTTTCGCTGCTCCAGCGTCACTTTGATGTTACGCAGGGGGATATTCGTTTCCACGATCTTCCCCTGACGACCCTGCAACTGGATGACTGGCGTCGCCGTCTGGCGGTGGTCAGCCAGACGCCGTTCCTCTTTTCCGACACCGTGGCGAACAACATAGCCCTTGGCTGTCCGTCGGCCACGCAGGAAGAGATTGAGCACGTGGCGCGCTTAGCCAGCGTCCATGACGATATTTTGCGTCTGCCGCAGGGTTATGAAACCGAGGTGGGTGAACGTGGCGTGATGCTGTCCGGCGGGCAAAAACAGCGAATTTCCATTGCCCGTGCGCTACTGCTGAATGCCGAAATCCTGATTCTGGATGATGCGCTTTCTGCCGTGGATGGCCGTACCGAACACCAGATCCTGCATAACCTGCGCCAGTGGGGCGAGGGGCGGACCGTGATCATCAGTGCCCACCGTTTGTCGGCGCTGACGGAAGCCAGTGAAATTCTGGTGTTGCAGCACGGGCACATTGCCCAGCGTGGGCAGCATGACCAGCTTGCGGAGCAACCGGGCTGGTATCGCGATATGTATCGCTATCAGCAGCTTGAAGCGGCACTCGACGATGCTCCGGAACAGGAAGAGGAGGACGCTAATGCGTAAATCAAAAACGCAGTGGCCGACGCTAAAACGCCTGCTGGCCTACGGTTCGCCATGGCGAAAACCCCTTGCCCTTGCCGTCGTGTTGCTGTGGATTGCGGCGATTGCGGAAGTGAGTGGTCCGCTGCTGATCAGTTATTTCATCGACAATATGGTCGCGAAAAGCTATTTGCCGCTGGGACTGGTTGCGGGGTTAGGCGTGGCTTATGTGGGGCTACAGCTGGCGGCGGCCGGGCTGCACTATGCGCAGTCGCTGCTCTTTAACCGGGCGGCGGTGGGCGTGGTGCAGAAGTTGCGTACCGATGTTATGGATGCCGCACTGCGCCAGCCGCTGAGCGAATTTGATATCCAGCCGGTCGGGCAGGTGATTTCGCGGGTGACCAACGATACCGAGGTGATCCGCGATCTGTACGTGACCGTCGTGGCGACCGTATTGCGCAGTGCCGCGCTGATTGGCGCCATGCTGGTGGCAATGTTCAGTCTCGACTGGCGCATGGCGCTGGTGGCGATCACGATTTTCCCGGCGGTGCTGATTGTGATGGTTATCTATCAGCGCTACAGCACGCCCATTGTGCGTCGGGTGCGGACCTACCTGGCCGATATAAACGATGGCTTCAACGAAGTGATCAACGGCATGAGCGTCATCCAGCAGTTCCGTCAGCAGGCTCGCTTTGGCGAACGCATGGGCGAAGCCAGCCGTTCGCACTATATGGCGCGTATGCAGACGTTGCGCCTTGACGGTTTCCTGCTGCGTCCGCTGCTGAGTCTTTTCTCGGCGCTGGTGCTTTGCGGCCTGTTGATGCTCTTTGGCCTCAGTGCAGGCGGTACGATTGAGGTGGGGGTTCTGTATGCTTTCATTAGCTATCTGGGACGCCTGAACGAGCCGTTGATTGAGCTCACGACCCAGCAGTCCATGTTGCAGCAGGCAGTAGTTGCCGGAGAACGCGTCTTTGAGCTGATGGACAGACCGCGTCAGACCTATGGCGAGGATACTACGCCTCTGCAAAGCGGGGCGATCACGTTTGACCATGTCTCGTTTGCCTACCGGGAAGACAGGCTGGTGTTGCAGGACATCACTCTTGATGTGCCGTCGCGCGGTTTTGTGGCGCTGGTGGGTCATACCGGCAGCGGCAAGAGCACGCTCGCAAGCCTGTTGATGGGGTACTACCCGTTAACGAAAGGTGAGATTCGCCTGGACGGACGTCCGCTGGCGTCGCTCAGCCACAGCGTATTGCGTAAAGGCGTGGCGATGGTGCAGCAAGATCCGGTTGTGCTGGCCGATACGTTTTACGCCAACGTGACGCTGGGACGGGACTATACCCAGGAGCAGGTGTGGGCGGTGCTGGAAAAAGTGCAGCTGGCGGAACTGGCCCGCGGTTTTAGCGACGGAATCAACACCCGGCTGGGTGAGCAGGGGAATAACCTCTCTGTTGGACAAAAACAGCTCCTGGCGCTGGCGCGTGTGCTGATTGAAACGCCACAGGTGCTAATTCTGGATGAAGCGACGGCCAGCATCGACTCCGGTACCGAACAGGCGATCCAGCAGGCGCTGGCTGCCGTGCGTGACCACACGACGCTGGTGGTTATCGCGCACCGTCTTTCAACGATTGTCGACGCAGATACCATTCTGGTGCTGCATCGCGGGCAGGCCGTTGAACGCGGTACGCACCGGGCGCTACTGGAAGCGAAGGGGCGCTACTGGCAGATGTATCAGCTGCAGTTGGCGGGGGAAGAGCTGGCGGCCAGCGTCCGTGAGGAAGAGTCGCTTAGCGCCTGATGCACCAAAAACAGGCAACGTGCTAACAGTCACCACTGTTGGTGCAAAACCGAAACGCGCCATGCACTGCCATGGTGCGTTTTTTTTCACCTGTCGATTATTCATGGTCTTTTAACGCGCATTGCGCCGCTTTTCTCTTCCGTTTTCATTTCTGGCACATCCCTTGCAATGTCTCCTGCGTGTTAGCTGCGGCCATTACCGAATTCTGACTGGAGGGGATCTATGAAGCTGGTTACGGTGGTAATCAAACCATTCAAACTCGAAGACGTGCGTGAAGCGTTGTCTTCAATGGGTATTCAGGGACTGACTGTCACCGAAGTGAAAGGCTTCGGTCGTCAGAAGGGTCATGCCGAGCTTTATCGCGGGGCGGAATACAGCGTTAACTTCCTGCCAAAAGTAAAAATTGATGTCGCGATTGCTGACGACCAGCTCGATGAAGTCATCGACGTGATCAGCAAAGCGGCCTACACCGGCAAAATTGGCGACGGCAAAATTTTCGTTGCCGAACTGCAGCGCGTCATTCGCATCCGTACCGGCGAATCTGACGAAGCGGCACTGTAAGTAACTCCTGGCACACAGTGATAGGGATCGAGAAAATGAAGATAGCAACAATCAAAACGGGTCTGGGTTCGCTGGCACTGCTGCCGGGCCTGGCAATGGCTGCTCCTGCGGTGGCAGACAAAGCCGACAACGCCTTTATGATGATCAGCACCGCGCTGGTGCTGTTCATGTCTATTCCGGGCATTGCGCTGTTTTACGGCGGTCTGATCCGTGGCAAAAACGTTCTCTCCATGCTGACGCAAGTTGCCGTGACGTTCGCGCTGGTTTGCGTGCTGTGGGTGGTCTACGGCTACTCTCTGGCCTTCGGTGAAGGTAACGCCTTCTTCGGCAACTTCAACTGGGCGATGTTGAAAAACATTGAACTGACCGCGGTAATGGGCAGTTTCTATCAGTACATCCACGTCGCGTTCCAGGGGTCGTTCGCCTGTATCACCGTGGGGCTGATTGTCGGGGCGCTGGCTGAGCGTATTCGCTTCTCCGCGGTCCTGATCTTCGTGGTGGTCTGGCTGACGCTCTCCTATGTGCCGATTGCTCACATGGTCTGGGGTGGCGGTCTGCTGGCGTCGCATGGCGCGCTGGATTTCGCGGGCGGTACTGTTGTCCACATCAACGCCGCGGTGGCGGGTCTGGTAGGGGCATACCTGATTGGTAAACGCGTGGGCTTCGGTAAAGAAGCGTTCAAACCACACAACCTGCCGATGGTCTTTACCGGTACGGCGATCCTCTATTTTGGCTGGTTCGGCTTCAACGCCGGTTCTGCAAGCGCCGCTAACGAAATCGCCGCACTGGCCTTCGTGAACACGGTTGTGGCCACGGCGGGTGCGATCCTCTCCTGGGTGTTCGGTGAGTGGGCAGTTCGCGGTAAACCTTCCCTGCTGGGCGCATGCTCTGGTGCGATTGCAGGTCTGGTCGGTATCACGCCTGCATGTGGTTACGTCGGTGTCGGTGGTGCGCTGCTTGTTGGCCTGGTGTCAGGTCTGGCCGGTCTGTGGGGTGTGACGGCGCTGAAACGTCTTCTGCGTGTGGATGACCCGTGTGATGTGTTTGGTGTGCACGGCGTGTGCGGTATTGTCGGTTGTATCATGACCGGTATCTTCGCCGCCAAATCGCTGGGTGGCGTGGGTTACGCAGAAGGTGTCACCATGGTTCACCAGGTGCTGGTGCAGCTGGAAAGTATCGCCATCACCGTCGTCTGGTCTGCTGTGGTGGCCTTCGTTGGCTATAAACTGGCGGATATGACAGTGGGTCTGCGTGTACCGGAAGAACAGGAACGCGAAGGTCTCGACGTCAACAGCCACGGCGAGAATGCGTATAACGCATAATAAACAGCAAAACGGCAATCCCTGATTGCCGTTTTTAGTGTTTATTCCCTCTCCCCGTGGGAGAGGGCCAGGGTGAGGGCCATCAGGCCGCAAACATCACCCGCGATTACGCATCACCCCTTCCTGCACCGTAGAGGCGACCAGCACGCCATCCTGGGTATAAAACTCCCCGCGTACAAATCCGCGTGCGCTTGACGCCGAAGTACTCTCCACGCTGTAGAGCAGCCAGTCGTTCATATTGAATGGACGATGGAACCACATCGAGTGATCGATCGTTGCAACCTGCATCCCTTTTTCAAGGAATCCGACGCCGTGCGGCTGCAGTGCAACTGGCAGGAAGTTGAAATCTGATGCGTAGCCCAGCAGATACTGATGAACGCGGAAATCTTCTGGTACGGTGCCATTAGCACGGATCCAGACCTGACGTTTTGGCTCGGCAGTATGGCCTTTCATCGGGTTATGGAATTCAACCGGGCGGATCTCAAGCGGTTTATCACAGAGGAACTTTTCTTTGACCTGCGGTGGCAGCAAGTGGGCCAGCGCGCGGGCGATATCGGTCTCCGATTTGAGTTCGTCCGGCGACGGGGCCGCAGGCATCGCTTTCTGGTGCTCATAACCCGGTTCCGGTGCCTGGAAAGAGGCGGTCATGTAAAAGATGGGCTTGCCATTCTGAATGGCCGCCACGCGGCGCGCGCTAAAACTGTTGCCGTCACGCAGTACTTCCACATCGTACACAATGGGTTTTGCGCTATCGCCAGGACGCAGAAAATAGCTGTGAAAGGAGTGCACCAGACGGTCTGCCGGGACGGTCTCCTTGGCAGCGTACAGTGCCTGTCCGACGACCTGCCCGCCGAAGACCTGACGCAAGCCCAAATCTTCGCTCTGTCCGCGAAAGAGTCCTTCCTCAATTTTTTCCAGATTCAGTAATGTCAGCAGATTGTTCAGTGCCTGACTCATAGTTGTCCTCAATAAACGCCGTGGCGAAAGATAGGCAGAGTATAACGCAGAAATGAAAGTGGTCCGACGGGTAGAATTATCTGAATATCGGGGCGAATTTAGGCATTAATCAGTGATCTGTGCCACACTTGAATACGATATGTGTTTGAAACGACATCGGATGGGATCGATCCCGCTGGTGCATTGATGATAAGGAGACTTCAATGAAACTCGTGCCCATGCTAAGTGGTGTAGCTATTGCGGTGGCGTTGTCCGCCTGTGCAGGTAAGAGCGCCCAGGTGCCGGTGCCAGCAGCAGATCCAAACGGGATTAATACACTTTCACAACAATCCATTCAGCAACCTAACGTTTCCGGTACTATCTGGATCAAACAGCGAGTCGCTTTACCACCGGATGCGGTATTAACGGTCACGCTGTCTGATGCTTCTCTGGCCGACGCGCCGTCGAAAGTGGTGGCCCAGCGTGCTGTGCGTACCGAAGGTAAGCAGGCACCGTTTAGCTTCGTGCTGCCGTATAACCCGGCAGACGTACAGCCTAACGCCCGTATCCTTCTGAGCGCCGCGGTAACCATCAACGGTAAGCTGGTGTTTATTACCGATACGGTCCAGGAAGCCATCAACAACGGTGGGACGAAAATCGACCTGAACCTGGTGCCGGTGCAGCAAACCGAAGTACCTGTTGCACCACAGACGAACCAACCGTCTGTACCAACACCGCCGACGCAGCTGTAATGATTTCCCTTCTCCTTCGGGAGAGGGGTCAGTACACCCAGCGATATTTCTGCAAATCGATCTGTCCTGACCCGGACACCTGAATCCCTTCCGAAAGTAATGCCTGACGCTGGCGCTGCAAATCCGGCCCGGTCAGCGAGATGGCGCCATGACGATTCACAACCCTATGCCAGGGCAATGTACTTCCTTCAGGGAGTCGTTTTAGCACGCCACCCACCTGACGCGCCGCACGGGGGGAACCGGCAAGACGCGCGACGTCACCATAGGTTGTCACGTAGCCTTCCGGAATGGAGGCCACAATTTGCCACACTCGTTGTGGAAAGGCGTCGTGTTCGTCCATCAGTACACCTGTGGGGATGAGTGAAATGCCATGTTAAACGAAGATCGCCCCGATTGCTGCGCCTGTTTGCGCAAGAAACCACCATCCAGTTGCTGGCGGCTTGCAATTGACCGTTAGCACAGGGATAATGCGCCAGCGCGTTGGGTAACAACGCTCTCAATGGGGGCTCTGTTGGTTCTCCCGCAACGCTACTCTGTTCACCAGGTCAGGTCCGGAAGGAAGCAGCCAGGGCAGACGACGTGTGTGCCGGGATGTAGCTGGCAGGGCCCCCACCCATTTGTGCCTCCGGCAACATGCCTCCCGTTTTTACGCCTCCCTGCATGACTATCCCACAGAATTAAAAGGGTTTTAATTTGTGATGTAATATATATTTCATTTCGATGAAATATTACTGTCATAAACCTGTAATAATAGACTGTCATTTTATTTCTGGGCGTCTTTTTTCTGTCATAAGTCAAAAATATATATCTGGATTACATTGTTAACATCGTGTATTAAATAAAGCACTTATTCCGAAGGGAAGTGACAATTATGGCTACTGCGGTATTAAATGTTAAGATTGATGAAGCGCTAAAAGAAAGACTTCGCCACTATGCGGAAGTGAATAACGAGAACTTAAGCGTGACCACAGAGAAATTGCTGCTGCTGGCGTTTGAAGCAGCAGAAGAGGCGGGAGTATCGGAAGAGGATATTGATAATCAGCATACGGAAGAAGAGAGTGTTTCTCCTTTTACTCCTAAAGAAATCAAAGCTCTACGTAAACTTCTGAAGAAGAGAAAATGAAACAACAACTGTCAACCGCCAGTGACTACAAAGAGGCCTGCGATCTGTTGCGTTCGGGCTACGTGAAGCATGTACGTCTTGGCTGGAATGTAGGAAGTGATGAGTTCTTTCGTATTGCGTCTGACTGGTGTGATACCGGCGCGAAAATAAAGAAAGACGGTGAAAGCTTCGTTATTTCATTGAAAGGTTTCCCCATTCCTCCTCAGCACTGATTCGTGACTGGTGAAAACTGCTGACTGCCTGTATGACAGTCAGCAGTTTTTATTTTATGATCCACTTCAAATTTTTTAATATCAAACCAGGCTGCGTTTTATCGATGGCGCTGTTTTATTTAATGCAAGCCACAACGGTTTGATTCTCAGTAGCGCCTGCTCAAGCTCTGCCGGCTCAAGCGAGAAGGGCATACGTAGATAGCGGTCAAACGCCCCCGATAAACCAAACCGCGTGCCGGTTCCCAGATTAATCCCCAACATCTCTGCACGTGCGGCAAGCTGCGTCGCCTGCATGCCCGGCAGTTCGATCCAGTAGGAAAGCCCACCTTCGGCCTCCTGAAACCGCCACTGCGGGAAATGTTCGCGCAGCAACTCACTGCAGCGGTCGCGTCGCTCTGTCAGCATCTTCCGGCGCGCAGGCAGAAATGTCTCGCTGTTGTTGATAAGCCACAGTGTCGCCAGTTGTTCCAGCAGCGGCGAGCCTAAATCCAGCGTGTCACGCGTCTGGGCAAGCGTAGCAATGGTGCGTGAAGAGGCGCGGATCCAGCCGAGACGCAGCCCGCCCCAGAAGCTTTTTCCGGCCGAACCCAGCGTGATCACCGTTGCCTGCGGGTTAAACGACGCCAGAGGCGGTGGCGGCGGTGCCTCAAACCAGAGATCGACCATCGTTTCGTCGACCACCAGCGTGGTGCGGGTGTTTGCCGCAATGTCGGTTATCGCCTGGCGGGTGGCGATATCCATACACCGACCTGTCGGGTTATGAAAATCCGGCATCAGGTACGCCAGGTGCGGTGCAGTCTGAGCCAGCGTGGCCGCAAAGCCATCCGTGTCCCAGCCGGTTTCCGGTAATGACACGCCCACCGGCCGACACAGCGCCCCCTCAATAGCCGCAATCGCCAGCGGATAGGTAGGGTGATCGACCACCACGCGATCGCCCGGACCAGTCATCATCCGCAATACCAGCGCAAAACCACTGACGGCGCCATTGACCACCATCACTTCGTCAGCCCGGGTCGGCAGCCCGCGCGCGGTATAGCGGGCGGCAATGGCTTCACGCAGAGCCGCCAGACCGAGCTGGTCGTAACCGGTCAGCGCAAGGTGCTGGGTGATTGCGGTGAGCGCCCAGGTGTAAGCCTGGTGGATCTCTGGCCCGGCATTCAGGGCGGCAGTGGAGAGATCCAGCGCCGCACTTGCCGCTGAAAGCGTCGGTACGGCACGGGTATCGGGCAGGATCACCCGTGAACCGCTGCCGTGTCGGCTCTCCAGATACCCTTCCTCTCGCAGATGGGCCAGCGCGCTACTGATGGTCGTCCGGCTTACATCTAACGCCGTGGCCAGTTCGCGTTCACCGGGCAGGCGCGTACTCAACGCCAGCCTGCCGTCGAGGATCAGCAGACGCAAGGCGTCGGCCAACTGTCGCCAGAGTGGGGTTCGGGACGGGGTTTGTTGCCAGTGGCCCAAAAGGCGAACCAGCGACTGACTTCCGAAACGGCGTGATGACATATGCAGTCCACTATTTGAAAACTGGACATTAATCATAGTGCCATTTTCGAACAAGATGAAAGCCTGGTTCACTGGAGAAGCTAAAAATGGTACGTCGTCTGCTGCAACTGTACGTTGGTTTAGGCCTGTATGGGCTTTCAACCGCGATGTTTATTCGTTCGGATCTGGGGGTTGACCCGTGGGATGTGTTTCACCTTGGGGTGGGATTACAGCTGGGGATGACCATCGGTACGGTGATTATTTTGACCGGCGCTGCGGTGCTGCTGCTGTGGATCCCGCTGCTTCAGATGCCAGGGCTGGGAACGCTCAGTAACGTTGTCTGTATTGGCCTGGCGGCAGATGCCTCGATGGCCCTTATCCCCGAGCTGGATCTTCTCCCCATTCGGATTGCTCTGCTGCTTGGGGGCATTGTGTTGAACGCGATAGCAACCGGTATGTATATCGGTGCCGGGTTCGGGGCGGGTCCACGCGATGGACTGATGACCGGCATTCACGCCCGGCTGGGGTGGTCAATCCGCAGCGTTCGGACCTCAATTGAAGTGAGCGTCCTGCTGATTGGCTGCGTTCTTGGCGGAACGTTTGGCGTCGGGACGGTACTGTATGCCCTGACCATCGGCCCGCTTATCCAGCTCTGTTTGCCGTGGTTCCGTCAGAAGCCGCGTACGGAGAATGTTCCTCAGCCAGAGCGGGTTGTTTAATTTTGCGAAGCGCTCACAGGTATTAATGGCCGCGCTGTGCCACAATAGACGGCTCTGTTAACACGAAGCCGGAACGCATGAAAGCCATTACCCTCTATGATGTTGCCCTCCTTGCGGGGGTGTCTTATCAGACCGTTTCTCGTGTGATTAACGACGCGGAGCATGTTTCTGCCCGCACACGGGAAAAGGTGCAGCAGGCCATGGCGGAGCTGCACTACGTCCCTAACCGTGGCGCGCAGCAGCTGGCGGGTAAGCGCACTCGTACGCTGGGGCTCATCACTACCGATCTGGCGCTGCACGCCCCTTCGCAAATTGTCTCTGCGGTAAAATCCCGGGCGGTAGAAAAGGGGGCGAGCGTGCTGATCTCGATGGTGGAACATCCACAACAGTGTCAGTCCGCGCTTCAGGAGTTGCTGGCACAGCGCGTGGAAGCCCTGCTGGTGAACGTGCCGCTTGACGATCCTGACGCTGAACAACTCAAGGTACTGGCATCCCCCGTGCCGGTGCTGTTTCTGGATGTCTCTTCGTCGGCAGCGGTCAACAGTCTGGTGTTCAATGCCGAACAGGGCGCCCGACTGGGGGTTGAACATGTGCTCTCTCTGGGGCACCAGCGTATTGCGTTGTTAAGCGGGCCAGAAAGTTCTGTTTCCGCCCGCGCCCGTCTGGCGGGATGGAAAGCGACGCTGGCGCAGGCCGGGCTTGAGGCTGCGGCGGTGGCATACGGCGACTGGAGTGCGGCGAGCGGATATGAGAAGGGCCATGCCCTGTTGTCTGCTGCAGCGTTACCGGATGCCATTCTGGTGGCTAACGATCAAATGGCGCTGGGCGTGATGCGGGCCTGCGCGGAAAAAGGGGTGGCGATCCCGGGCCAGATAGCGATCGTGGGCTTTGACGATACTGCCGACAGCGCCTGGTTTTCGCCTCCGCTTACCACCGTCCGTCAGGCGTTTCGCGAGGCGGGCGAACAAAGTGTGGAGTGGCTGCTGGCGCCCACCCGCAGTGAAGCATGCTGGCAGGTTCAGTTGCCCGTTACGTTGATCAGCCGACAATCCAGTGCCCGTCGCGCGCCGCAGCAGTCCGATCGTGAGGATCTGGCGCAGCAGCTCCGAACCCTGGCCCTGCTGGCCGAGAAGCTTGCCCGCGAATAACGCTTTTGTGATCTGCCTCGCTATGCGGCGATCCCACGCTTTACCGCAGCAGTTTGTCAGGGCATGTTGACTTAAATTGTGAGCGCTTCGCAAAGAGGAAAACATGTCCAATACCGTATCGCTGTCGCTCAGCGCACTTCTGGCCCGTCGGGACTGGGAAAATCCCGGCGTCACGCAATGGAACCGGCTGGCGGCGCATGCGCCATTTCACAGCTGGCGTAAAGAAGACGCAGCCAGAGAGGACGCCGCATCCGTCAGCCGACCTTCCCTGAACGGGGAGTGGCGATTTAGCTTCTTTTCTGCGCCTGAACAGGTTCCGCAGGCATGGACAGGTGAAGATTGCCCGGATGCGGTTGCGATGCCGGTGCCGTCAAACTGGCAGATGCAGGGATTTGATACCCCCATCTATACCAACGTCACCTATCCCATTCCCGTCAATCCGCCCTTTGTTCCGGCAGAGAATCCGGTTGGTTGTTACTCGCTCACATTTGAGATGGAGGACGCCTGGCTTGAGTGCGGCCAAACCCGCATTATCTTTGATGGGGTGAACTCGGCCTTTCATCTCTGGTGCAACGGCCAGTGGGTGGGGTATTCCCAGGACAGTCGACTGCCTGCTGAATTTGATCTCTCGTCCGTGTTGCGTGCCGGGCAGAACCGGCTGGCGGTGATGGTTCTGCGCTGGTGCGATGGAAGCTATCTGGAAGATCAGGACATGTGGCGCATGAGCGGTATTTTTCGCGATGTGTCGCTGCTGCATAAGCCGGAGACGCACATCGCGGATTATCACGTTGTCACCGATCTGAATGCGGAGCTGGATCGCGCCGTGCTGAAGGTGGATGTCGCCCTGGCAGGGGCTCGCTATACGGAGTGCGATGTGGCAATAACGCTGTGGCGCAACGGTGAACGCTGTGCCAGCGCCACCCGGCGGCCAGGGTCTGCCATTGTGGATGAACGCGGTAACTGGGCCGAGCGGTTAACGGTGGCGATCCCGGTTACGTCCCCCGCGTTATGGAGCGCTGAGACACCCGAGCTTTATCGTCTGACGATCGCGCTGGTGGACCCGCAGGGCGACGTGCTGGAGATTGAAGCCTGTGACGTGGGCTTCCGCCGCGTTGAAATCAGCAATGGCCTGCTGAAGCTCAACGGCAAGCCACTGCTGATCCGCGGGGTCAACCGGCATGAACATCACCCGGAAAATGGCCAGATGATGGACGAAGCGACGATGCGTCGCGATATCGAAATCATGAAGCAGCATAACTTCAACGCCGTGCGCTGCTCGCACTATCCAAACCATCCTCTGTGGTACCGGCTTTGCGATCGCTACGGCCTGTATGTGGTTGACGAGGCCAATATCGAAACCCACGGCATGGTGCCGATGAGTCGTCTCGCTGACGATCCCCGCTGGCTGCCCGCCATGAGCGAGCGCGTGACCCGCATGGTGCAACGCGATCGTAATCATCCTTCAATTATTATCTGGTCGCTGGGCAATGAGTCTGGTCACGGTGCAAACCACGACGCACTGTATCGCTGGCTAAAAACCGCCGATCCGACGCGCCCGGTTCAATATGAAGGCGGTGGGGCGAACACGGCGGCGACCGATATCGTCTGCCCGATGTATGCCCGCGTCGATCAGGATCAGCCGTTCCCGGCGGTCCCGAAATGGTCCATCAAAAAATGGATCGGTATGCCAGATGAAACCCGACCGCTGATCCTCTGCGAATACGCCCACGCGATGGGTAACAGCTTTGGTGGTTTCGCCAGATACTGGCAGGCATTTCGCAGCCACCCGCGTCTGCAGGGGGGATTTGTCTGGGACTGGGTTGACCAGGCGCTGACGAAGAAAGATGAACATGGCATCCCGTTCTGGGCCTATGGCGGCGATTTTGGGGATAAACCCAATGACCGGCAGTTCTGCCTTAACGGGCTGGTGTTCCCCGATCGTACGCCGCATCCGGCGCTGTATGAGGCTCAGCGTGCGCAGCAGTTCTTCACCTTTACGCGGGTAAGCACGTCTCCGCTGGTGGTGGACGTACAAAGCGACTACCTGTTCCGTCGTACGGATAACGAGTTGCTCAGATGGTCGGTGACCCGTGACGGCACGGTGCTGGCGAACGGGGAGGTTACGCTCTCCATCGCGCCTCAGGAGACTCAGCGTCTGGAGATCACCCTGCCGGCGCTGACGGCAGAGCCCGGCGAGCTCTGGCTGAATGTTGAGGTTTACCAGTTGAAGGCGACACCGTGGTCACCGGCGAACCATCGCTGTGCGTGGGATCAGTGGCCACTCCCGGCACCGTTGTTTATCGCCCCGCCCGCACCGGTGGGTGTGCCGCCGGTACTGTCACAGACCGATGACGTGCTGACGCTGACGCACCAGCAGCAGCGATGGATATTTGACCGTACCTCAGGAAACCTGACGCAATGGTTGAACAATGGCGTTGAAACGCTGCTCTCGCCGCTGACGGATAACTTTACCCGCGCGCCGCTGGATAATGATATCGGCGTGAGCGAAGCCACCCGAATTGATCCGAATGCCTGGGTTGAGCGCTGGAAGGCGGCAGGGATGTACGCGTTGATCCCGCGGGTGCTGCGTTGTGACGGGGAGCAGCATACCGGTGAAGCGATAGTCACGACGCTGCATGCCTGGGAACATCGTGGCAAAGCGCTGTTCCTGAGCCGTAAAGTCTGGCGGGTAGACGATCAGGGTGTGTTGCACGGAGACGTTGAGGTTGAGATTGCGTCTGATATCCCCGAGCCTGCGCGTATTGGTCTGAGCATGCATCTTGCCCGGCCGCCGGAAGCCGTGCACTGGCTGGGGCTGGGGCCGCATGAAAACTACCCGGACAGAAAGCTGGCGGCACAGCAAGGGCGCTGGACGTTGCCGCTGCAGGCAATGCATACGCCGTACATCTTCCCGACGGAAAACGGTTTGCGCTGCGATACCCGCGAGCTGGTGCTGGGTGAGCATCAGTTCAACGGCCAGTTCCATTTTTCTGTGAGCCGCTACAGCCAGCAGCAGCTGCACGAGACAACCCATCATCATCTGCTACGTGATGAGCCGGGGTGTTGGCTCAATCTTGATGCGTTCCATATGGGCGTGGGCGGAGATGACTCCTGGAGCCCCAGCGTTTCACCGGAGTTCATCCTGCAACATCGCCAGCTTCGCTATCGCTTTAGCTGGCGTCAGAACCTCAACTGACCTCTGCGTGGCGGCCACGTGCAGTGGCCGCCTGGTTCAGGCCAGGATACCGCCTAACCCGTGCAGGATCATGTACCCCCCCACAAGGATGATCAGTGCTGCAGAGAACCACGGTGCTTTGCGGGAAAACTCGCTGAACCCCGGCCAGCGTTTTGTCGCATGTTTAAGGCTTAACGCGGCAATCGCGCCCGACGCCATCAGCGTTAACGCCAGACCAATACTGAAGCTAAACACCAGCGTGGCGCCCAGGGCAAAGTGCTTCAGTTGCAGGCAGATCAGCAGGACGGTGATTGACGCCGGGCAGGGGATTAGCCCGCCGGTGAGGCCAAACATCGCAATTTGTCCGGTGGTGACGTTTTGTCCGTTAAAACGACGATTGATATCCTGCGCATGGGCGCGCTGGTGGGCGTCTTGCCACTCCTCTGCAACCAGTTGATGTTCATGGTGGTGATGATCATGATGGTGGTCATGGTCATGGTCATGGTCATGGTCATGGTCATGGTCATGGTCATGGTCATGGTCATGGTCATGGTCATGGTCATGGTCATGGTGGTGGTGATGATGATCGTGCGGCTGATTCTCCTTCCAGGTACGCCACGCCATCCACAGCGCGATCAAAACGATCAATACCCCAGAGATAAGCTGGAACCAGGGTTCAGAGGTTTGCGCATCCCAGCCGCGACCAAACCATAATCCCGCCATGGCAATGATCCAGACTACCGCGGTATGGGAAAGCGTGGCCGCCAGCCCCAATAATACCGCCTGTTTCAGCGTGCCGCGGATCGCCACAATAAAGGCCGCCATCATCGTTTTAGAGTGGCCCGGCTCAAGACCATGCAGGGCACCGAGCAGGATCGCGCTGGGAATGAATAGCCATGCGTTGCCCTGTTGCAGGAGAGAAGCAAAATCGTTCATTACAAAATCCGCACTGGAAAAGGTGCCGAGATAGTACTCCCCCCCAGTAGGTCAATACTACCCCCCAGTAGAAAAATACTCAGGGGGAGTAGGGCGTGTTATGCTTTACCCGCCAGAAGAAGAAGGATGCAGAGATGTCACATACCGTTCGTCACAAGAAGATGTTATTGACTCGCCTGAAGAAAATTCAGGGACAGAGCACAGCGCTGGAAAAAATGCTCAGCAACGACGAGCACGAGTGTGCCGAGGTATTGCAGCAGCTGGCCGCGATCCGTGGTGCGGTGAATGGCATGATGCTGCAGGTGATCGAAGGCCATTTAACCGATCACGTCGTCAAAGAGCCTGAAGAAGATCAGCGCGAAGCCGATCTTGGCGTGGTTTTACAGGTGATCAAATCCTATCTGAAGTAGGAGAGGCGTTGAGATTTTTTTCTGCCCATGCCATAAATTCCGCTTTTGGCAGCGCCTTACTGTAGTACCAGCCTTGCCCATATTGCACGCCGTGACGGTGCAGCCAGGCGAGCTGCCCTGCAGTCTCTACGCCCTCTGCAACCATCGCCAGCTTCAGTGATTTCGCCATTTCAATGATGTGTGGCGTCACGTTTTTGTACTCCAGCGCATCCACGAACGACTTGTCAATTTTTAGCGTGTCGACGTCCAGATCCTGCAGATAGCTCAGGCTCGAATAGCCCGTACCAAAATCATCGATATAAATCGCATGGCCCGAGCGGCGGAAGGCGGCAATGGCCGGTGCGCTGATTTTGGGATCGGCAAAGCCGCGTTCGGTTAATTCAAGCGCGATCTGTTCGGGGCGGACTTGCCATTTATTTAACAGCTGGCTCAGGAGCGGCGGCAGCTTGCCCGAGGTTAAATCCGCAGGCGCGAGGTTGATGGAGATGTGCTGATCGGCATGAAGGTGCAGCCAGTTGCCCATATCCTCGAACACTTTTTCGATCACCAGATGCGTGAGGCGCGAGATAAGCCCCGTTTGTTCCGCCAGCGGGACGAAAATATCAGGCGACAGGCTGCTCCCGTCAGGCTGAGGCCAGCGCGTTAGCGCCTCCGCGCCCACCATTTTCCCGCTGCAGAGCGCAACAATAGGCTGGTAGTGAACCTCAAACTCGCGGTTGTTAATCGCATCCAGCAGCCGGTTACGTGGCGACTGAATGCGACGCAGTATCCGCAGAACAAAGAGCGCGGCAAGCAGGCTTATCAGCATGCCAAACGGCAGCCAGAAAAGAAGTTGTTTGTGCCAGGTTTCCGCCAGCGGTTTAAGCGCGGCCCAGGCGACAACATTCATTCCCAGCTCCGGAACGGGTTTAATGACATACATGGAGCCGTTGTACTGGATGCTGACCTTCTCCCGATCTTTGATCATGTCGCGGATATGCGGATCCAGTTTATTGCTGCTGGCGAAAACGAGATGTGTTGTACTCCCCACCAGCGCGGCATCGATAGCGATATCGCCAAACGGGATCACATCTACCAGCGAGGCGGGATCGACCAATACCAGGTAATGCTCTTGCCCCAGTACCGCCATGTAGCGGTTAAAACCAAGATCGTTTTGCGTTGTAAGCCACGCACTATATCCATCTTCCGTAATCCGCATAGGGGGTGGGAATGAGGCCACTTTACTGACTTGTTCCAGCGACGAGCACAGCGGTCTCAGGTTATCGACATAGATCACTTCCTGGACATAGCGCCAGGAGAATGCGACCCGGCGCATTTCCCGTAAATGCAGATGACTACACGGGGGGCCTTTGAACGTCTGTAGCTGCGTGAGCGCTTCTTTTGCCTGTTCAACGACCCTGTCCGTACGCAACAGCACGCGTGACGCATAGCTGTCCAGCGCATCGACAAATTTTTCTTCTGCCTGGCGATGCGCCAGCCAGATACTGAGGCAAATCGGTATCAGCACAGAAAAGATCAGAATGCCTGTCACCAGGCTGACCAGATGTCGGGTTTTCATGCTGCCGTGTCCTTCCTCAAATGCCCGCTCCAGGGCACTGAGACGCTTGCCTGAAGAGAAAGTTTTTACCGCGAAATGATATAGTTATAGCACGTGAGCGTCATGGTTTTCGTTTCGCAGCGGCGAAATCAGAAAATATCATCGGAAAAGGCAGGGCACGATCGGGGCTTGTTTTTACCGCAGAGCCTGGATATTATTTTGTTATGTTATAACAAAACATGAGTGATTCACGATGAAACCAGATATCCATCCAGCCTATCGCACTGTGGTGTTTCACGACACCAGCGCCAATGAATATTTTAAAGTTGGCTCAACCATCAAGACTGACCGCGAAATTGAACTCGACGGTGAAACGTATCCCTACATCACCATCGAGGTCTCTTCAAAATCCCATCCGTTTTACACCGGTAAGCAGAAAACCTTCTCGACGGATGGCAGCGCCGCGCGCTTCCGTAAACGTTTTGGCGGCTTTCTTAATGCGAAGCGGGGGTGATCATGCAGGTACTTAACTCGTTGCGGAGTGCGAAACAGCGTCACCCGGATTGCCAGATAGTCAAACGTAAGGGACGCCTGTATGTGATTTGCAAATCAAACCCGCGCTTTAAAGCGGTTCAGGGACGTAAAAAAAGACGCTAGACGCCCGCTTCACGCCAGCTTTCCAGGGATCTTTTCTGTTTGCCATCGGCAGTAAAATTGTCGGTGGCAAGCCAGTTCTCAAAGGCGATCGCCAGCGCTGGCCACTCTTTGTCGATGATCGAAAACCAGTCCGTATCCCGGTTATGGCCTTTTGTGACCAGCGCCTGACGAAAACGCCCCTCAAACAAAAAGCCCAGACGCAGCGCAGCTTTGCGGGAAGGCTCATTCAGGCTGTTGCACTTCCATTCATAACGCCGGTAGCCCAGGGTATCAAACACGTATTGCATCAGCAGGTACTGCGCTTCCGTGGACATCGGTGTGCGGCTTAACAGCGGCGAGAAATGAACGTGTCCCACCTCCACAACGCCATTTTTTGGGTCGATACGCATCAGGGCCAGAGTTCCCACCGGTGACTGGGTCTGATTATCGAAGACGGTAAAGTGTATCGGATCAGATAATTCACTCACGCTTTCCACCCATGCGGCAAACTCACCGGCCGTAGCATCAGGTTCACGCAGTAGCCATGTCCAGCTTCGGGTATCTTCGGCCTGAGAATAAGCGGCAAACAACGCATCAGCATGCTCCACCCGCAGCGGTTCAAGACGACAGTAGCGGCCCTGAAGGACCACCCGGGAAGGATGCTGACGGGGTTGCCAGTCAACAAGCGCTTCGCCCACAGGCTGCCCAAACTGATTGAAAGTATTCATCTTCATCTCCGTGACGTTGTAAAGAGTTCCAGACTAGTGAAGAAGTGGTTCCTTAAAAAGAACCAACAGGCTATGTTTTGGTGGTACCACGAGGAGGGGCAATGAATATTCCCGGTGATGAATTGTATACCTTGCTGAATGCGGCGCTGAAAAAACGCGGACAAGAGACGCTACAGCGCGCGCTTTATCTTTCTCTGCGGGAGTATATATTGTCCGGCAGATTACAGTCCGGTAGTCGCCTGTCGGGTTCCCGGACGCTGGCCCGGCAACTCTCCCTTTCCCGAAACACCGTTAACGCGGCGCTGGAACAGCTCACGCTCGAAGGGTATCTGTTGCGTAGCCGCCAGGGAACGCGGGTGGCTTCGCTGGCGGCCCGTCAGCTCGCGCAGGATTTACCGGCGCCCGCGGTTGCGCTTGCCGGGCGGGTTAGCGCACTGCCTGCCCCTGTTCCGCGTACCACGCCGGTTCTGGCCTTTACGCCGGGGACACCGGCCATCAACTATTTTCCCTTGCCGCTCTGGCGGCGCTTGTACGATCGCGTGTTACGGGAGGAGGGAAGCGCCCTGTTGGGTTACGGCGATCCCGCCGGGGAACCTGCTTTGCGGGCGGCCATTGCCCGTCACCTTGCGCTTTCCCGCGGGATTGACTGCGACGCCAGCCAGATAGTGATCACCGAAGGGGCGCTGGAAGGCGTGAATCTCTGCACCCTGCTGTTGAGTGAGCCCGGCGATGTAGCCTGGGTGGAAGATCCCGGCTTTGCCGGGGCAAAAAGCGCCTTTGTGAAAGCGGGTTTAGCCATGACGGGAATACCGGTTGATGGAGAGGGTATGTGCTGGGAAGGCGCAGAGGCGCCATCTCCTTCGCTTATTTTTACGTCTCCTTCGCATCAGTTCCCGTATGGAAGCGTCCTCAGTGCAAGGCGGCGTCTGGCCTTACTGGACGTGGCGCGACAACATAACGCCTGGATTATCGAGGATGATTATGACAGCGAGTTTCGCTATAGCGGTGAGCCGATCCCGGCGATGCTGGGAATGACAAACCATGCGCCCGTTGTTTATCTGGGAACATTCAGCAAAACGTTATTCCCGTCGCTCAGAATGGGGTTTATGGTTTTCCCCCCAGCGCTGGCGAAAGCGGCACGCCCGGCCATCGGTTCGTTATTGCGCGGTGGACATCGTGCTGAGCAGCGTACCCTGGCCCTGTTCATTGAAGAGGGTCACTATGCCCGCCACCTTGCGGCGATGCGTCGTCTCTATCGTAAACGCTACCGGCAACTGCGTGAGGCCCTGAATGCGGAACTTCATGTGCCACACCGGGTTCTGGCGGGGGAAGGGGGAATGCACCTGACGGTGGCGATTGACGGAATTGACGACAGGCAACTGGTGGAACAGGCCAGGGGGTTTCAGCTGGCTCCCGCGGCATTGAGCGGGTATTACCTTGATACGAAACAGCGGCAGAGCGGTCTGGTATTAGGCTACGGGAATACGTCGGCTTCACTGTATGCGTCGGCTATCCGACGCATACAGACACTCATCACGCAACAGCAGGGCGGGAAAGGGTAAACACATCGTAGAAGGAGAGCTGGCCTTTGGTTGAGACCATTTTCTGCAGTTTCTCTTTTTGTTCGGTTTCTACCGCAGGAGAGTGCAGAATGCTGTCGATAAGCTCCGGGGGGACAAAACGGGTGTTGTACCATTCGCCGTTGTAGCAGACCCGGAAATCGAGCACGTCGATATCTTCATAACGATAACGCGGATGCACGTCAAAAAAGAAAAACGCGTTAAACACTACAAACAGCACCACAAGCAGCCAGACGGAGTCCACCAGCGTTTCGGACTTCAGCATGACAATCAGCGTTGCCAGCCAGGCCGCATACATTGCCAAAAACAGGCCTGGGTGTTTGCGGATAAAACTAATGCTAAAGCGCGGGCGGTTGTCGCGCTTTTCGCGGATGTTGAGATCGTCGATGGTGGCGGTAAGCAGGCGCTGTATTTCGGTCATTTTTAGCCTTCATGATTATTGAATACAGAGGATCTGCCTATTTTAGGGGAGCCATTTGACTGAAAAAAGTAACAGTTACGCGCTGAAAGACCATAACAGTTGACCCCCCACACCTTCACAGCATTTTGATAATTTTCGCCGGGTTACCCCCGACGACGGCATTGGCTGGGACATCTTTGGTGACCACAGCACCGGAGGCGATCACCACATTATCACCCACAGTGACGCCCGGGTTAATGACCGCCCGTCCGCCGATCCAGACATTATTGCCAATGCGTACGGGTTTGCCATACTCAATCCCGCTGTTGCGTTCGTCCGCATCCAGTGGATGGGTGGCCGTATAGATATGCACGCCGGGCGCGAGCATACAGTTATCGCCAATATGGATAGGGCAGACATCCAGCATCACGCAGTCAAAGTTAGCGTAAAATTCTTTGCCCAGGTAAATGTTATAACCATAGTCACAGCGAAAGCTTGGCTCAATGTACGCGCCTGCGCTTTGACCCAGCAGTTCCGCCAGAATGTTCTGGCGTTCTGTTTTCTCATCGGGGGCGGTATGGTTATAGCGGTGAACCAGATGGCGGGCACGCAGTCGATCGGCCCGTAATGTTTCATCGCCAGGACGGTAATGTTCACCCGCAATCATTTTCTGTTTTTCTGCGCTCATAGGTTACCTCTCTGTAATCGATTACAGCAGGGTAATCGGGATAAGCCAGGAAGGGAACGTTCCCGAAGGGCGCATGTGACTAACGTCACAACATAGTTGCTAATGATCGCGTTTTACACGGAGACCTGGCTTTTATACCGGGATCGTAATTCGAAAGGTGTAGACAACTCAGAATGTGGCGTAGAACCTCTACAGACACACTTCAAAGGTTAACGGACAAATTTCCACACGGAAGGGGGGATTTTGTCATACAGTTTATTCATGGTCAGCTCAGCAAGACGGTGGTCCGCCGCAGAATAAAATACAGTCAGTTCATTATCAGAAAGCTCGTATTTATTTTTTTCAATAACACGTTCGAGCGTGTCAATTGATTGACAGCGTCGTAAGCGCATCAAATAATCGGTTTTTGTGAGTGGTTTATCAGACATAAAATCACCTTAGTCATTGTAATAATTTTAACAGGAAAGGCTAACCGGGTTAGCTCTGCTCACGTTGACGAAACAACGGAATAGCCGGTTTCCAGATTTACGCCATTTCTGCAAATCCTGTGCGTTAATGCCGTAGCTGCTGAACAACATAAAGGTGTCATCCAGGTATTCGTCAATTTGCTCAATCAGCTTATTATCTTCATTGTACTTAATTTTATAATTAAGTGCGAAGGTCGCGATATGCTCTATCAACTCATTCAATTGTAAATTGATGGCAGACGTTGGATCGTTCACCCAGCCATGATTACTTTCATCAAGATTGGCAAGGCAGTCATGGTACAAGGATTCGCAGAGAAATTTCAACTGCGCGATATCATGCCTTTTTGGCGAGTACTCGTCCATAGCGCATCCCCTTCTGAGTGATTTCTTACTCACCGAACATCATTGTCGGGATGGATACTACTTACTAAGCCCTACGGGTGCTGTGCTCCTGTTAACTCTAACTATAAGCCACTCTGATCAGGATTTCACCGCGCTATTACGAAAAATTACAATTAAAACCAGATCCTGCGAGCGTTCACGCAATAGAGCATCCTCAAATGAACACATTTATCCAAATTAACGCTGGCTTTTTTTCGCTTCCTTACGTTTCATTGATTTAGCTTAAACACCTGGATGAAGTCCGGATTCAGAGTTCTCTGGGTATGGACTTGTTATTAGGAATATTCCTAATAACTTAAGCGGTGAAATGGAATTAAAACAATCCTGAGTTCACACATTAAGTTATCAGCTAATTATGATATGTCTTATTAAGATGGCAGAAAATAAATAGAACGACAATAAGCGTATTTTATGATTTTTTTCTGAAATGAAAAAGGCCGCTAATGCGGCCTTTTTATCCTATGAAACCGGTATCAGTGAGGTTCTACCGAATGACTGTGCTCAATATCTTCATTCTTCCGGCTGAAGCGGCGGCGAACCACCACGAAGAATACCGGTACGAAGAAGATAGCCAGTACGGTCGCGGTGATCATACCGCCCATTACACCTGTACCTACCGCGTTCTGTGCACCGGAACCCGCACCAGAGCTGATAACCAGCGGCAGTACCCCGAGGATAAATGCCAGTGACGTCATCAGAATAGGGCGCAGACGCATGCGAACGGCTTCAAGCGTGGCCTCGATCAGGCCTTTGCCTTCTTTCTCCATCAGATCTTTGGCGAATTCAACGATAAGTATCGCGTTCTTCGCCGACAAGCCAATGGTTGTCAGCAGGCCTACCTGGAAGTACACGTCGTTGGTCAGCCCACGGAACGTTGCGGCAAGCAGCGCACCGATAACCCCCAATGGCACCACCAGCATAACGGAGAACGGAATTGACCAGCTCTCATACAGTGCCGCCAGACACAGGAACACCACAATCAGTGAAATGGCGTACAGGGCAGGGGCCTGGTTACCGGACAGACGTTCCTGATAGGACATACCGGTCCAGTCATAGCCAATACCCGCAGGCAGTTTGCTGGCTAATTCTTCCATCAGGTTCATGGCTTCACCGGTGCTTCGACCCGGTGCGGCCTGACCCAGAATTTCCATGGATGGAAGCCCGTTATAACGTTCCAGACGCGGTGAACCGTATTCCCAGCGCGAGGTAGAGAAGGCCGAGAATGGCACCATCTGACCATTGCTGCCGCGAACGTACCAGTTGTTGATATCGTTCGGCAACATACGGTATTGCGCCTCTGACATCACGTACACTTTCTTCACACGACCGCGGTCGATGAAGTCGTTAACGTAGCTACCGCCCCAGGCTGCGCCCAGTGTGGTATTGATGTCGCTGATGGACACACCCAGCGCCTGCGCTTTCTCCTGATCGATGTCGATCTTGTACTGCGGTGTATCTTCCAGACCGTTAGGACGCACGCCGACCAGCAGGTCAGGGTGTTTAGCCACTTCACCAAACAGTTGGTTACGTGCCTGAGTCAGTTTTTCGTGGCCCAGACCGCCCTGGTCAATCAGCTGGAAGTCGAAACCGGTCGCGGTACCCAGTTCAACAATCGCTGGCAGGTTAAAGGCGAAGACCATCGCATCTTTTATCTGCGAGAAGGTGCCCATTGCACGGCCGGTGATAGCCTCCACCTTATTCTCTTCGCCCGGACGTTCAGACCAGTCTTTCAGAGAGACGAAGGCAATACCGGTGTTCTGACCGCGACCCGCAAAGCCAAAGCCGTTAACCGCAAACACCGATTCAACGTTCGCTTTTTCTTTGGTGAGGTAGTAGTCCGTCACTTCATCCAGCACTTTCTGGGTACGCTCTTGCGATGCACCCGCCGGAAGCTGCGCCATTGTCAGGAACACGCCCTGGTCTTCATCAGGCAGGAACGAACTTGGCAGACGCACGAACAGATAGGCCATGCCGACCACGATGATGATATAGAGCAGCAGATAACGACCGGTGCTGCGCAGAATGTTGCCTACGCTGTCGGTGTAGTGGTGCGTGCTCTTATCAAACATGCGGTTAAACCAGCCGAAGAACCCTTTATGCTCGCCGTGACCGCCTTTCTGAACCGGTTTCAGCATGGTGGCACACAGCGCTGGCGTCAGGATCAACGCCACCAGTACCGACAGCGCCATCGCAGAAACAATGGTGATGGAGAACTGACGGTAAATCGCACCGGTAGAGCCCCCGAAGAAGGCCATCGGAATAAATACCGCGGACAGCACCATCGCGATACCGACCAGCGCGCCCTGGATCTGACCCATGGATTTACGGGTTGCTTCCTTCGGCGGCAGACCTTCTTCCGCCATAACACGCTCGACGTTTTCTACGACCACGATGGCGTCATCCACGAGCAAGCCGATGGCGAGCACCATCCCGAACATCGTCAGGGTATTTATCGAGTAGCCAAATATCGCCAGTATGGCGAAGGTTCCGAGCAGGACGACCGGTACGGCGATGGTTGGGATCAACGTCGCGCGGAAGTTCTGCAGGAACAGATACATCACCAGGAAGACGAGGATGATCGCTTCTACCAGGGTTTTAACCACTTCGTGAATCGAAATTTTAACGAACGGCGTGGTGTCATAGGGATAAACGATCTTCAGACCTGACGGGAAGAACGGTTCCATCTTCTTCAGCTCTGCACGGATAGCCGTTGCGGTGTCCAGGGCGTTAGCACCGGTCGCCAGTTTGATACCCAGACCGGAAGCCGGTTTGCCGTTAAACTTCGCAATGATGTCGTAGTTTTCGCCACCCAGTTCCACTTTAGCCACGTCACGCAGGCGAACCTGCGAACCGTCCTGATTCACTTTCAACAGAATTTTGCTGAACTCATCGGCGGAGGTCAGACGGGTCTGCGCGATGATAGACGCGTTAAGCTGCTGGCCTTTCACCGGCGGTGTACCGCCTAATTGACCGGCTGCCACCTGGGCGTTCTGCGCTTTAATGGCGTTGATGACGTCAACCGGCGTCAGCTGGAAGTTGTTCAGTTTGTTCGGATCCATCCAGATACGCATCGCGTACTGGGAACCGAACAGCTGAACGTCACCCACACCGGAAGTACGGCTGATGGCGTCCTTCATGTTGGCGCCCACGTAGTCGGAAATATCCTCCTGCGTCATGGTGCCGTTGGTATTGATAACGCCAACAACCATCAGGAAGCTACTGGACGATTTCTCGACGCTCACACCCTGCTGTTGTACTTCCTGCGGCAGCAGTGGCATCGCCAGCTGCAGTTTGTTCTGCACCTGCACCTGCGCGATGTCCGCATCGGTACCTGACTCGAAGGTCAGGGTGATCTGGACCGTACCGGTGGAGTCACTGTTTGAGGACATGTACATCAGGTTATCGATACCGTTCATGTTCTGTTCGATAACCTGCGTAACGGTATCCTGCACCGTTTTCGCATCAGCCCCCGGGTAGGTTGCGGAGATCGTCACCGCCGGTGGCGCAATGGTCGGATATTGCGCAACAGGCAGCTTCAGGATCGCAAGTCCCCCGGCCAGCATGATAATAATGGCGATCACCCATGCGAATATGGGGCGATCGATAAAGAAATTAGGCATGTCTTAACGGCTCCTGTTTAAGTTAAGACTTGGTTTGTTCTGACTGGCCAGCGGCCGAAGCTTGTTGTTTATCGTCAGACTTCACTTCCTGTGCTTTTACCTGAGCGCCAGGACGAACTTTTTGCAAACCAGTAACAATCACGCGATCGCCATCTTTCAGACCTTCCGTCACCAGCCATTTATCGCCAATCGCCTGCGTTGCAGTGATATTGCGCGTTTCGACTTTGTCACCGGCACCCACAACCAGTGCGCTCGCATCGCCGCGTGGCGTACGGGTCACACCCTGCTGTGGAACCAGAAGCGCGGTTGGATTCGTTCCTTCTTCCAGACGGGCGCGAACGAACATACCTGGCAACAGGGTGTGGTCAGGGTTCGGGAAAATCGCACGTAAGGTAATGGAACCGGTGGTCTGGTCGACCGTCACATCAGAGAATTCCAGCGTACCTGCCTGCGGGTATTTGATGCCGTCGTTGGTCACCAGCTCCACTTTGGCTTTGCCGTTTTCCTGCTTCAGGGTGCCGTTTGCCAGCTCCTGTTTCAGGCGCAGGAAATCGTTGCTGGACTGCGTCACGTCTACGTAGATCGGATCAAGCTGCTGCACGGTAGCCAGTGCCGTGGCCTGACCGTTCTGCACCAGAGCCCCTTCCGTGACGGAAGATTTACCAATACGACCGCTGATAGGGGAGGTCACTTTGGTATAGGCCAGGTTGATGCGCGCGGTTTCGACAGCCGCTTTCGCTGCCACGACGGCCGCGTTAGCCTGCTGTGCATCCGCCAGAGCAGTGTCGTAATCCTGTTGGCTGATGTACTGCGTACCGAGCAGTTTTTTGTAACGATTCAACGTCAACTGAGAGATTTTGGCCGCCGCTTCCGCTTTCGCCAGGTCGCCTTTCGCACTTTCATAAGACGCCTGATAGGTTGCAGGATCAATCTGATACAGAGACTCACCGGCTTGCACATCGCCGCCTTCGGTGAAGTTACGTTTCAGGATAATGCCGCTTACCTGAGGACGAACTTCCGCAATACGATACGCATTTGTACGGCCAGGTAATTCGGTGGTGATCTGGAGAGGTTCGGATTTGAGCGTCACAACGCCAACTTCCGGCATCTGCTGCGCTCCTTGTTGAGCCTGTTTGTCGTCACATCCTGTAAGCGCTAAGCTGCCTGAGAGCATCAGAACGACCGCCAGAGGCGTTAACCCTCTGTTTTTGTTCATATGTAAACCTCGAGTGTCCGATTTCAAATTGATCAATGGTCCTGAGTCCAAAAACCCATTGCTGCGTTTATATTATCGTCATGCTATGGTACATACATTCACAAATGTATGTAAATCTGACGCCTGTAAATTCACCCACTTATGGCACGAAAAACCAAACAACAAGCACTTGAAACCCGACAACACATTCTGGATGTGGCAATCCGTTTGTTTTCTCAGCAGGGTGTTTCGTCAACCTCGCTGGCTCAGATTGCTCAGGCCGCAGGTGTTACGCGGGGAGCGATTTACTGGCATTTTAAAGACAAGTCAGATCTGTTCAGTGAAATCTGGGAGCTTTCAGAGTCCAGCATTAGCGATCTCGAGAGTGAGTATCGGGCAAAATTCCCTGACGATCCACTCTCAGTATTAAGAGAAATATTAGTATATATCCTTGAAGCGACGGTAGTTGAAGAGCGTCGTCGGTTAATGATGGAAATTATTTTCCACAAATGTGAGTTCGTGGGAGAGATGGCTGTCGTGCAGCAGGCGCAACGCAGCCTTAGTCTGGAAAGCTATGACCGTATTGAACAGAACCTGAACCAGTGCATGCAGGCTAAACTGTTACCGGCCAATCTCCTGACCCGCCGGGCGGCTATTCTGATGCGCAGTTACATTTCGGGCCTGATGGAAAACTGGCTTTTTGCCCCGCAATCCTTTGACCTTAAAGCGGAAGCCCGCAGCTACGTGGCGATTTTACTGGAAATGTTGCAGCTTTGCCCGACGCTGCGCAGTGGCGAATCTTCACTGCCCGCCTGACGCTTTCCAGGATTTATCTCAGAGGCTCACGTTCGCGCTATTCTGCTTCAGGCGAGCGTGATATCCTGCACGCCGGACTATTTTCGGTCATCTTCTGACATCACTCACAACTATGCTGCACACCAATCGCTCGCAACATCCTGTATTTGCATTGCTCTTTGCGACGCTGTTTTTCTTCGCTACGGCCCCGCTTTCCTGGGCCCGCGCCGATAACGGCAATGACATCCCATCACGTGCTGATGTTCAGTCGCAACTCGACACCCTGAATAAACAAAAAGATCTCACGCCTCAGGAAAAACTCATCCAGCAGGACCTGACGGAAACGCTGGAATCGCTGGATAAAATTGAGCGCGTCAAGGCGGAAACCACCCAGCTTCGCCAGAAGGTGGCGCAGGCGCCTGAAAACATGCGCAAGGCAACGGATTCGCTGAGTGCCCTGAGCGATGTGGATAATGACGATGAAACGCGCAAAACGCTGGCAACGCTGTCGCTGCGTCAGCTGGAGTCGCGTGTCGCGCAACTGCTCGACGATCTGCAAAATGCACAGTCGGATCTCGCGACCTACAACAGCCAGCTTGTCTCACTGCAGACTCAGCCCGAACGCGTGCAAAACGCGATGTACGCCGCGTCTCAGCAACTGCAGCAAATCCGCAACCGGCTGAACGGCACCACGGTGGGTGAAGGCACGCTGCGCCCTACGCAGCAAACGCTGCTGCTGGTTCAGCAGGCGTTACTCAATGCGCAAATCGAACAGCAGCGTAAAAGCCTGGAAGGGAATACGGTGCTGCAGGACACGCTGCAAAAACAGCGTGACTACGTGACTGCCAACATTAACCGCCTGGAACACCAGCTTCAGCTGCTGCAGGAGGCGGTGAACAGCAAGCGTCTGACGCTGACGGAAAAAACGGCCCAGGAGGCGGTATCGCCGGACGAAACCGCCCGTATTCAGGCCAATCCGCTGGTGAAGCAGGAGCTCGACGCGAACCATCAGCTGAGTGAGCGTCTGATTCAGGCGACCGAAAGCGGCAACTCGCTGGTTCAACAGAATATCAAAGTCAAAAACTGGCTGGACCGTGCGCTGCAGTCTGAACGCAACATCAAAGAGCAGATTGCGGTCCTGAAAGGCAGTCTTCTGCTGTCACGCATTCTCTACCAGCAACAGCAGACGCTGCCGTCCGCCGACGAGCTGGAGGACATGACCAACCGCATTGCCGATTTGCGTCTGGAACAGTTTGATGTCAACCAGCAGCGCGACGCCCTTTTCCAGAGCGATACCTTTGTCGCCAAAATAGAAGAGGGCCACTCCAGCGAAGTGAACCCGGAAGTGCACGACGCGCTGTTGCAGGTAATCGATATGCGCCGAGAGCTCCTCGACCAGCTCAATAAACAGCTGGGTAACCAGCTGATGATGGCGATTAACCTGCAGATCAACCAGCAGCAATTGGTGAGCGTGTCTAAAAGTCTGCAGGAGATTTTGACCCAGCAGATTTTCTGGGTTAACAGCAACAAACCGATGGACTGGGACTGGGTTAAATCCTTCCCGGAGACGCTGAAAACGCAGATTAAGGGCATGAAAATCACCGTCAACTGGGAGAAAGCCTGGCCCGCGGTGATGATTGCCTTCCTGGCGGGATTACCGCTGTTACTGATTGCCGGCCTGATCCGCTGGCGTCTGGGTTGGCTGAAGAACTATCAGGCGAAGCTGGCGTCAGAAGTGGGGCAACTGCGCAACGATAGCCAACTCCATACGCCAAAAGCGATTCTGATCGATCTTATTCGTGCGCTGCCGGTGTGTCTGATCATTCTGGCGGTTGGCCTCATCCTGCTCACGATGCAGCTTAACGTCAGCGATTTGCTGTGGGCCTTCAGTAAAAAACTGGCGCTGTTCTGGCTGGTGTTTGGCGTGTGCTGGAAAGTGCTGGAAAAAGACGGCGTGGCGGTACGTCACTTCAACATGCCGGAACAACTGACCAGCCACTGGCGTCGTCAGATTGTCCGCATCAGCCTGGCGCTCCTGCCGCTGCACTTCTGGTCGGTGGTCTCGGAGCTTTCTCCGCTGCATCTGATGGATGACGTCCTGGGTCAGCTGGTCATTCTGCTGAACCTGCTGCTGATAGCTATTCTGATGTGGCCGATGTGTCGCGATAGCTGGCGTGATAAAGAGTCCCATAATCTTCGTCTGGCCACCGTCACGGTGCTGGCAATCATTCCGCTGGCGCTGATGGTGCTCACGGCGACGGGCTACTTCTATACCACGCTGCGTCTGTCCGGACGCTGGATCGAAACGGTCTATCTGGTGATCGTCTGGAATCTGCTCTATCAGACCGTGCTGCGTGGCCTGAGTGTGGCGGCTCGCCGTATCGCTTATCGTCGCGCCATCGCGCGTCGTCAGCATCAGGTGAAAGAGGGCGCTGAAGGGGCGGAGCCGCAGGAAGAGCCGACCATCGCGCTGGAGCAGGTTAACCAGCAGACGCTGCGTATCACCATGCTGGTGATGATCGCCCTGTTCGCGGTGATGTTCTGGGCTATCTGGTCTGATTTGATTACCGTCTTCGCTTATCTCGACAGTATCACCCTCTGGCAGTACAGCGGGACCGAAGCTGGCGCTGCGGTGATGAAGAGCGTCACCATGGGTAGCCTGCTGTTTGCGGTGGTGTCGTCGATGGTGGCCTGGGCGCTAATTCGAAACCTGCCGGGCCTGCTGGAAGTGCTGGTGCTGTCGCGCCTGAACCTGCGTCAGGGGGCCTCCTATGCCATTACCACCATCCTCAACTACGTCATTATTATTGTCGGGGCGATGACGGTCTTTGGCTCGCTCGGCGTGTCGTGGGATAAACTGCAGTGGCTGGCGGCAGCCCTCTCTGTGGGTCTCGGTTTTGGCCTGCAGGAGATTTTCGGTAACTTCGTTTCCGGCCTGATCATCCTGTTCGAACGTCCGGTGCGAATCGGCGATACGGTGACCATCGGGACCTTCTCCGGTACCGTCAGCAAGATCCGCATTCGTGCGACCACCATTACCGACTTCGATCGCAAAGAGGTGATCATCCCGAACAAAGCGTTCGTGACCGAGCGTCTGATCAACTGGTCGCTCTCTGATACGACTACGCGTGTGGTGATCCGCCTCGGCGTAGCCTACGGTTCGGATCTGGATAAGGTGAAAGAGGTATTGCTGAAGGCCGCAAAAGAGCATCCAAAGGTTATGCACGAGCCTGCGCCAGACGTCTTCTTCACCACCTTCGGGCCGAGTACGCTGGATCACGAGCTGCGTTTATACGTGCGTGAGCTTCGCGATCGCAGCTACACCGTGGATGAACTGAACCGCTCCATCGACCGTCTGTGCCGTGAAAACAATATCAATATTGCTTTCAACCAGCTTGAGGTTCACCTGCATAATGAGAAAGGTGACGAGCATACGGAAGTGAAGCGTGAGATTAAGGGTGACGATCCGACACCAGCCTGATCTCTATTCCCTCAGCCCTCAGGGCTGAGGGAACGATTTTCTCCCTCTCCCTTAGGGAGAGGGCTGGGGTGAGGGTAATTTTCCCTCAAAATCCCGCCGTACAATCTCCAGCGCCTTCAGCACCGTTTCCGCCGGGATCTCATGATTCTCCAGCAGCATAATCAAATCGACGGCCAGTTTGACCTCATCCGGGGCATTTTCCAGCGACATGTGTGGCTCCTTTTAACGTGTCAGGCGTTCAATCACGCGTTCTATCTCTTCCAGCGCCTGACGGCAACGGACAAGACGTCCTTCCAGCGCGTCAATCTCGCGCATTAGTATCTGCTGTTCTTCCAGCGTTTCACTGTTGTTCAGACGCGCTTCCCGCTCGCGCTTCATCTCAAACAGACGGCGTTCAAACTCCTGGTGCTCCAGCCGTTTGCGCTGCCATTTTCCGAGGCCCGGTGACGCGCTGTCCCAGCTGCGCAGGGGCCAGGCTGCGATCTCCCGGTACAGGGCGGTGATCTGGCTGGTGAGGTGCTCCGCAAGCCAGGCCACCTGCTCATGTTTACCGTCATTCACGGCCTGACGCAGTTCATCGAGGTTGGTCTGCGCTTCGTCAAGATAGTCTTTCATCAGTGTTCTTCGGGTATGAAATAACTGCCGGTCAAAGCGCGGTTTGAGCGTCGCATGCTGCATCAGCGGTGACGCCTGCGTGCGCAGGGCAATGAGCTGATTTTGCAGCGTCTCTAAAAGCAGGGCTATTTTCAAGGCGCGCTCCAGTGGT
Source organism: Enterobacter sp. WCHEn045836 (assembly GCF_003965585.1). Taxonomy (NCBI): domain Bacteria; kingdom Pseudomonadati; phylum Pseudomonadota; class Gammaproteobacteria; order Enterobacterales; family Enterobacteriaceae; genus Enterobacter; species Enterobacter sp. WCHEn045836. The sequence continues at coordinate 63,534 of NZ_RXPT01000012.1, read as the reverse complement.
AAAGTAGCCGTTCAGTTTGATAACGATTCGCATTATGCAGCGTACTATTTTAATCATCATTGGCTGGCTCGCGGTAGTGTTGGGCACGCTGGGCGTGGTTTTACCGCTTTTGCCCACGACGCCGTTTATTCTGCTGGCAGCCTGGTGTTTTGCCCGCTCATCTCCGCGTTTTCACCACTGGCTGCTGTATCGCTCGTGGTTTGGCGGGTACTTGCGCTACTGGCAAAAACACCGTGCCATGCCGCCCGGGGCGAAGCCGCGCGCGATTGCAGTGATCCTCATCACTTTCGCTGTTTCATTATGGCTGGTGAAAATGATGTGGGTGCGGATCCTGCTGCTGATCATTCTCTCCTGCCTGCTTATCTTCATGTGGCGGATCCCCGTGGTTGATGAAAAGCAACAAAAGCACTGAAGCCTTATAATGGCTGTTGCAATTATTGCGCGCAGCCAGTAAATTCGACCGTTTTCGAGCACAGGTGCGCCTGGTTAAAGGTTAAGCAATTGTTACCTTTACCGACTCTTTGCGCGCTGTGAGTAACACTGTTTCATTTAGGCACAAACCGATGACCGCAACTGCACAGCAGCTTGAATATCTGAAAAACAGCATCAAAAGCATCCAGGACTATCCAAAACCTGGCATTCTTTTCCGTGATGTCACCAGCTTGCTGGAAGACCCGAAAGCGTACGCCCTCAGCATTGAACTGCTGGTAGAGCGTTATAAAAACGCCGGGATCACCAAAGTAGTAGGTACCGAAGCCCGTGGCTTCCTGTTCGGCGCACCAGTGGCGCTGGCTATGGGCGTGGGTTTTGTGCCGGTGCGTAAACCGCGCAAACTGCCACGTGAAACCATCGCGGAGAGCTATGAGCTGGAATACGGCACCGATCAGCTGGAAATCCATGTTGATGCCATCAAGCCTGGCGACAAAGTGCTGGTGGTTGACGATCTGCTGGCAACCGGTGGCACCATCGAAGCGACCGTGAAGCTGATCCGTCGTCTGGGTGGTGAAGTGACCGATGCGGCATTCATCATCAACCTGTTCGATCTGGGCGGTGAACAGCGCCTGGAAAAACAGGGTATTACCAGCTACAGCCTGGTGCCATTCCCGGGTCACTGATCCCGGTTTTCACAACCTCGCTCAATGGGTGAGGTTGTGATAGCATTCCCCTCCATAAATTCACCTTCCAGCGTTGCAGAGCCTGCCCATGAGTTATCAGGTGTTAGCCCGTAAATGGCGACCACAAACCTTTGCCGACGTTGTCGGTCAGGAACATGTGCTGACGGCCCTGGCGAACGGCTTGTCGCTAGGTCGTATCCATCACGCCTATCTCTTCTCCGGTACCCGCGGCGTCGGTAAAACCTCTATTGCCCGTTTACTGGCAAAAGGTCTGAACTGCGAAACCGGGATCACCGCCACGCCGTGTGGCGTATGTGACAACTGCCGTGAGATCGAGCAGGGGCGCTTTGTCGATCTGATCGAGATCGACGCCGCCTCGCGCACCAAAGTTGAAGATACCCGCGATCTGCTGGATAACGTGCAGTACGCCCCGGCGCGTGGCCGCTTCAAGGTCTATCTGATCGATGAAGTCCACATGCTGTCGCGTCACAGCTTCAACGCCCTGCTGAAAACGCTGGAAGAGCCGCCGGCCCATGTGAAATTCCTGCTGGCGACGACCGATCCGCAAAAGCTGCCGGTCACCATTCTGTCGCGCTGCCTGCAGTTCCATCTGAAGGCGCTGGACGTTGAGCAGATCCGTGCGCAGCTGGAACACATTCTCGATGAAGAGCACATTGTCCACGAACCGCGCGCCCTGCAACTGCTGGCCCGCGCGGCGGACGGCAGCCTGCGTGATGCGCTAAGCCTGACCGATCAGGCGATTGCCAGCGGTGACGGTAAACTGTCGACGGACGCGGTCAGCGCCATGCTCGGCACGCTGGATGACGACCAGGCGCTGTCTCTCATTGAAGCCATGATTGCCGCTAACGGTGAGCGCGTCATGTCGCTGGTGAACGCGGCCGCGGCCCGTGGCGTCGAGTGGGAAGCCCTGCTGGTCGAGATGCTTAGCCTGCTGCACCGCGTGGCGATGCTACAGCTTTCTCCGTCGGCGATTGGCGCGGATATGGCGACCATTGAACAGCGGATGCGTGAACTTGCCCGCACCGTACCGCCTGCTGATGTGCAGCTTTACTACCAGACCTTGCTGATTGGCCGTAAAGAGCTGCCGTTTGCGCCGGATCCTCGAATGGGCGTTGAAATGACGCTGCTGCGTGCGCTGGCGTTCCATCCGCGTATGCCGCTGCCAGAGCCAGAAGTGCCGCGGCAGTCTTTCGCCCCGGCTGCCCCTACGGCGGTGATGTCGCCGCAGCAGGTACCAGCACAGCCGGCAGCGCCGCCGCCACAAAATGTGCCGCTGTCGGATGCCACCAGTTCGGTGCTTGCCGCCCGCAGCCAGTTGCAGCGGGCGCAGGGAGCAACCAAACCAAAAAAGAGTGAACCGGCAGCGCCAGGAAGAGCGCGGCCGGTTAACAACGCCGCGCTTGAACGACTGGCCTCGGTAACGGAGCGCGTACAGTCGCGCCCGGCACCGTCCGCGCTCGAGCAAAAAGCCCCGGTGAAAGAAGAGGCTTACCGCTGGAAGTCGACGACCATCGTCGAAGAGGTGAAGAAAGAGGTCGCCACGCCAAAAGCGCTGAAAAAAGCGCTGGAGCATGAAAAAACACCGGAGCTTTCCGCGAAGCTCGCGGAAGAGTCTATCGCGCGTGACGCCTGGGCTGCAGAGGTCAGTAAACTGCAGCTGCCGAAGCTGGTCGAGCAGGTCGCGCTGAATGCCTGGAAAGAGCAGGACGGTAATCAGGTGCGTTTGCATCTGCGTCCGGGTCAACGGCACCTGAATTCCCCTGGCGCGCAAAAGGCGCTGGCGGAGGCGCTCGCCACATTACAGGGTGCACCGGTTGAATTGACTATCATTGAAGATGATAATCCGGCGGTGCGAACGCCACTGGAGTGGCGACAGGCCATTTATGAAGAGAAACTCGCGCAGGCGCGTGAGTCGATTATTGCGGATAACAATATCCAGACCCTGCGCCGGTTCTTCGACGCCGATCTGGATGAAGAGAGTATTCGCCCCATTTGATCGTGAGTCTGACTTACGGTTGTCATCGTTAAACGTGAAAGAGAGAGAAGCCTATGTTTGGTGGAAAAGGCGGTCTGGGTGGCCTGATGAAGCAGGCTCAGCAGATGCAGGAAAAAATGCAGAAGATGCAGGAAGAGATCGCTCAGCTGGAAGTCACGGGTGAATCCGGTGCCGGTCTGGTCAAGGTGACCATCAACGGTGCGCATAACTGCCGCCGCGTTGAAATCGATCCAAGCCTGCTCGAAGACGACAAAGAGATGCTGGAAGATCTGGTTGCAGCCGCGTTTAACGATGCTGCGCGCCGTATCGACGAAACCCAGAAAGAGAAAATGGCCTCTGTTTCCAGCGGTATGCAACTGCCGCCGGGCTTCAAGATGCCGTTCTGATGCAAACCAGTCCGCTGCTCACGCAGTTAATGGAAGCGTTGCGCTGCCTGCCGGGCGTTGGCCCGAAGTCGGCGCAGCGTATGGCGTTTACGCTATTGCAGCGCGACCGCAGCGGCGGGATGCGCCTGGCGCAGGCTCTGACCCGCGCCATGTCAGAAATTGGTCACTGCGCGGATTGCCGTACCTTTACCGAGCAGGACGTCTGTAACATCTGCTCAAATCCGCGTCGTCAGGAGAACGGTCAGATTTGCGTGGTGGAGAGTCCGGCGGACATCTACGCCATCGAACAAACCGGGCAGTTCTCTGGCCGCTATTTCGTGCTGATGGGGCATCTCTCCCCGCTGGACGGTATCGGTCCGGATGATATCGGTCTTGATCGCCTTGAACAGCGTCTGGGATCCGAGACCATCAAAGAGCTGATCCTCGCCACCAACCCCACGGTGGAAGGAGAGGCAACCGCTAACTACATCGCCGAGCTGTGCGCGCAGTATGGCGTTGACGCCAGCCGTATCGCTCACGGTGTGCCGGTTGGCGGTGAGCTGGAGATGGTTGATGGCACCACGCTGTCGCACTCTCTGGCCGGTCGTCACAAGATTATTTTCTGACCAAACGGAGGCGGCGTTCGCGGCCTCCGCTTGAAAATTTCCCCGCTTATCCCCATCTCTCCCTCAACGTTTTACAACCCCATTAAATGGCATTGTTGAGGTCGACTTAGATGAAAGGACAAGAAACCCGTGGTTTCCAGTCAGAAGTAAAACAGCTTCTGCACCTGATGATCCATTCCCTGTATTCCAACAAAGAAATCTTCCTGCGTGAGCTGATTTCCAACGCCTCCGATGCGGCGGACAAGCTGCGCTTCCGCGCGCTGTCTAACCCGGATCTGTATGAAGGCGACGGCGAGCTGCGCGTGCGCGTCTCTTTCAATAAAGAGAACCGTACCCTGACCATCGCCGATAACGGCATCGGCATGAACCGCGACGAGGTGATCGACCACCTCGGGACTATCGCCAAATCCGGGACTAAAGCGTTCCTGGAATCTATGGGCTCTGACCAGGCGAAAGACAGCCAGCTGATTGGCCAGTTCGGCGTGGGCTTCTATTCGGCGTTTATCGTGGCGGACAAAGTCACCGTGCGTACACGTGCGGCGGGCGACAGCGCGGAAAACGGCGTGTTCTGGGAATCCAAAGGTGAAGGTGAATACACCGTTGATGACATCACCAAAGCGGATCGCGGCACCGAAATCACCCTGCACCTGCGTGAAGGCGAAGACGATTTCCTGAACGACTGGCGTGTGCGCTCCATCATCAGCAAATATTCCGACCACATTGCCCTGCCGGTTGAGATTGAAAAACAGGAAGAGAAAGACGGTGAAACCGTGGTCTCCTGGGAGAAAATCAACAAGGCGCAGGCCCTGTGGACGCGCGGTAAGGCTGAAATCAAGGACGACGAATACAACGAGTTCTACAAACACATCGCCCACGACTTTACCGATCCGCTGACCTGGAGCCATAACCGTGTGGAAGGTAAGCAGGAGTACACCAGCCTGCTGTATATCCCGTCGCAGGCGCCGTGGGATATGTGGAACCGCGATCACAAGCACGGCCTGAAGCTTTACGTTCAGCGCGTCTTCATCATGGACGACGCCGAGCAGTTCATGCCGAACTACCTGCGCTTTGTCCGTGGCCTGATTGATTCCAACGATCTGCCGTTGAACGTCTCCCGTGAAATTCTGCAGGACAGCACCGTGACCCGCAACCTGCGTAACGCGCTGACCAAACGTACGCTGCAGATGCTGGAAAAACTGGCGAAAGACGACGCGGAAAAATACCAGACCTTCTGGAAACAGTTCGGCCTGGTGCTGAAAGAAGGCCCGGCGGAAGACACCGCGAACGTGGAAGCGATCGCTAAACTGCTGCGCTTTGCCTCTACGCACACCGACTCCTCCGCGCAGACCGTGTCGCTGGAAGAGTACGTCTCCCGCATGAAAGAAGGGCAGGAGAAGATCTACTACATCACCGCCGACAGCTACGCCGCGGCGAAGAGCAGCCCACACCTGGAACTGCTGCGTAAGAAAGGCATCGAAGTACTGCTGCTTTCTGACCGCATCGACGAGTGGATGATGAACTACCTGACCGAGTTCGACGGTAAGCCATTCCAGTCTGTTGCCAAAGCCGACGAGTCCATCGATAAGCTGGCGGATGAAGTGGATGAAAGCGCGAAAGAAGCCGAGAAGGCGCTGGAGCCGTTCGTTGAGCGCGTGAAAACCCTGCTGGGCGACCGTGTGAAAGAGGTGCGCTTCACCCACCGTCTGACCGATACCCCGGCGATTGTGACCACCGATGCGGACGAAATGGGTACCCAGATGGCGAAACTGTTCGCCGCGGCGGGTCAGGCGATGCCAGAAGTGAAATATATCTTCGAGCTGAACCCGGATCACCCGCTGGTGAAACGCGCGGCGGATACTCAGGACGAAACCCGTTTTGCCGAGTGGGTTGAACTGCTGCTGGATCAGTCTCTGCTGGCCGAGCGCGGCACGCTGGAAGATCCTAACCTCTTCATTAAACGTGTGAATGCGCTGCTGCTGGCGTAATTGACCACGCCTCCCCTGGTCTTCTCCCTCTCCCCGTGGGAGAGGGCCGGGGTGAGGGCACCAGACCGCACTCCCCCAAATAATCTCCCTTCATTAACCGTTTCAGCCCTCCTGCCTTCCTTGAGCCACATCCGTTCTGGTGGTATTGTTTAGCGCTTTTGAAAAATTGAATCGACTTTTGAGGGGATTTTCGCAATGCGTATTATTCTGCTTGGCGCTCCGGGCGCGGGTAAAGGAACTCAGGCTCAGTTCATCATGGAGAAATACGGTATTCCGCAAATCTCCACCGGTGATATGCTGCGCGCCGCTGTTAAATCTGGCTCCGAGCTGGGTAAACAAGCGAAAGACATCATGGACGCAGGCAAGCTGGTGACTGACGAGCTGGTTATCGCTCTGGTCAAAGAGCGCATTGCTCAGGAAGACTGCCGTAACGGTTTCCTGCTGGACGGCTTCCCGCGTACCATTCCTCAGGCTGACGCCATGAAAGAAGCGGGCATCAACGTGGATTACGTACTGGAGTTCGATGTACCGGACGAGCTGATCGTTGATCGTATCGTGGGCCGTCGCGTACACGCTGCTTCTGGCCGCGTTTACCACATCAAATTCAACCCACCTAAGGTTGAAGGTAAAGACGACGTGACCGGCGAAGAGCTGACCACCCGTAAAGACGATCAGGAAGAGACTGTGCGTAAGCGCCTGGTGGAATACCATCAGATGACTGCGCCGCTGATCGGCTACTACACCAAAGAAGCGCAGGCGGGTAACACCAAATACGCGAAAGTTGACGGCACCAAAGCCGTGGCTGATGTGCGTGCAGAGCTGGAAAAAATCCTCGGCTAATTGCACCCCTCTCACCCGGGCTCCCGGGTGAGAATATTTCTCATCTCACCTATTACAGCAATGGGTTCCGTTTAAACGCATTTCCGCTACAATTGACAACCATTCAAATGGTTAAGAGGCGTGAATGAGTCAGGCGAAAACCGGCATCCTGCTTGCCAATCTGGGCACTCCAGAAGCACCTACATCAGACGCGGTAAAACGCTACCTGCGACAATTTTTAAGCGACACGCGCGTCGTGGATTTTCCGCGACTGCTGTGGTGGCCGCTGCTGCGTGGCGTCATTCTGCCGATTCGTTCTCCGCGCGTCGCCAAACTCTATCAGTCCGTGTGGATGGAAGAGGGTTCTCCACTGATGGTCTACAGCCGTCGCCAGGAGAAGGCGCTGGCCGCCCGCCTGCCGGATATGCCCGTCGCGCTCGGTATGAGCTACGGAAAACCGTCCCTCGAAAGCGCGGTGGAAACACTGCTTGCGCAGGGCGTGGACCACATCGTCGTGCTGGCACTCTACCCACAGTACTCCTGCTCGACGGTCGCTGCGGTTTGGGACGAGCTGGCCCGCATTCTGGCGACCCGCCGCCGCATTCCGGGCGTGACGTTTATTCGCGACTACGCCGATAACGAACTGTACATCAAAGCGCTTGCCAACAGCGCGCGCGCGTCGTTTGAAAAACACGGCGAGCCGGATCTGCTGCTGCTCTCCTATCACGGCATTCCGCAGCGTTTCGCCAACGAAGGGGATGATTATCCGCAGCGCTGTCGCGATACCACCCGTGAGCTGGTCTCCGCGCTCGGCCTGCCGCCGGAGAAGGTGATGATGACTTTCCAGTCGCGCTTTGGTCGCGAGCCGTGGTTGACGCCGTATACGGATGAAACCCTCAAAATGCTCGGCGAGAAAGGCGTGAAGCATATTCAGGTAATGTCCCCGGGCTTCTCGGCCGATTGCCTGGAAACGCTGGAGGAGATCGCGGTGCAAAACCGGGAGTTCTTCCTTGAGGCTGGCGGTGAGAAGTACGAGTACATTCCGGCACTTAACGACTCCCCTGAGCATATCGACATGATGGTCTCGCTGGTGAAAAACAGCCGCTGATCGCACTTCGGGCCGGGTTTGTGCTACCATTCCCGGCCCATATTCTTTGCACAGTTCAGACCATGAAATTTCCCGGTAAACGCAAATCCAAACACTACTTCCCCGTTGATGCCCGCGATCCGCTCCTGCAGCAAATTCAGCCAGAAAATGAAACCAGTGCGGCATGGGTCGTCGGTATCGATCAGACGCTGGTGGACATTGAAGCGAAAGTGGATGATGCGTTTGTCGCCCGTTATGGTCTGAGCGCCGGGCACTCGCTGGTGATCGAAGATGACGTTGCCGAAGCCCTGTATCAGGAGCTGGTGCGTGACAATCTGATCACCCATCAGTTTGCCGGCGGCACCATCGGCAATACCATGCACAACTACTCCGTTCTGGCAGACGACCGCTCGGTGCTGCTCGGCGTGATGTGCAGTAACATCGAAATTGGTGGCTACGCCTATCGTTACCTGTGTAACACCTCCAGTCGTACCGACCTGAACTATCTCCAGGGCGTCGACGGCCCGATTGGCCGCTGCTTTACGCTGATCGGGGAATCCGGTGAGCGAACCTTCGCCATCAGCCCAGGCCACATGAACAAGCTGCGTGCAGAGAGTATTCCGGAAGAGGTGATTGCGGGCGCGTCGGCGCTGGTGCTCACCTCCTACCTGGTGCGTTGCAAGCCGGGCGAGCCGATGCCGGAAGCAACCATGAAGGCGATTGAGTACGCGAAGAAGTACGATGTGCCGGTGGTCCTGACGCTGGGAACGAAATTTGTGATTGCCGACAACCCGGAGTGGTGGCAGGCCTTCCTGAAAGAGCATGTCTCCATTCTGGCGATGAACGAAGAAGAGGCTGAGGCCCTCACCGGCGAGAGCGATCCGCTGCTGGCGTCCGACAAAGCGCTGGACTGGGTGGATCTGGTGCTCTGCACCGCCGGACCGGTCGGTCTGTATATGGCTGGCTTCACGGAAGAAGAGAGCAAGCGTAAAACCCAGCATCCGCTGCTGCCTGGCGCCATCGCCGAGTTCAACCAGTATGAGTTCAGCCGCGGTATGCGTTTTAAAGACTGTGTTAATCCGCTGCGTATCTACTCGCACATCGCTCCGTATATGGGCGGGCCGGAGAAGATCATGAACACCAACGGCGCGGGCGACGGTGCGCTGGCGGCGTTGCTGCACGATATCACCGCCAATGCTTATCACAAAACCAACGTGCCGAATTCCAGCAAGCATAAGTTCAGCTGGCTGACCTATTCGTCGCTGGCGCAGGTATGTAAGTATGCGAACCGCGTAAGTTATCAGGTGCTGAACCAGCACTCCCCGCGCTTAACGCGTGGTCTGCCGGAAAGGGAAGACAGCCTCGAAGAGGCGTACTGGGACAGGTAAAAGCAAAACGGCAACGCATGTTGCCGTTTTTAGTGTTTATTCCCTCTCCCGGTGGGAGAGGGCCAGGGTGAGGGCATCAGGCCGCACGAAACTTACCTCGTCACAGCTTCTTCAACCGGCGGCTTCGCCAGCAGCGTCAGCATCGTGTTCGCAATTTCACGCTCACCCATCACCACTCGATCCGCACCGCGTTCGGTGATGTACTCCACCTCGTCGTCATAATGCGCGCGGGCTATGATCTCAATCGTTGGGCATTTCTCGCGTGCGGTTGCCACAATTTCACCCGCTTCATAGCCGTTTGGAATGGTCAGCAGCAGCCAGCGGGCGCAGTCCAGATGCGCCAGGTTCATTATTTCTTCATTCGCTGCATTGCCCAGCACTGCGCGAATACCGCGCTCACGCAGCTCATCAACGCGGGTGCGTGAGGTCTCAATCACCACCAGCGGAATACCCTGCTCCATCAGCTTCTCGCCAAGCAGGCTACCCACGCGGCCAAAGCCGACCAGCAGGGCATGATTGCAAATATCCACCGGGATCTGCTTCTCTTCTTCGATGGCCTCTTCGAGCGTCTGCTCTTCAAGGGTTTCCGTTTTATCGAGATATTTTTCCAGCAGCGCGAACAGCACCGGGTTGAGCATAATGGAGAGGATCGCCCCCGCCAGCACCAGATTCTGTCCGGCCTGCGGCAGCAGGTTCAGTGCCATGCCCAGACCCGCCAGAATAAAGGCGAATTCACCAATCTGTGCCAGGCTGGCGGCGATGGTCAGTGCCGTACGCGGCGAGTGGCCGAACATTCGCACCAGGAAGAAGGCAGCGACTGACTTACCAAAGATGATAATCGCCAGCGTCCCCAGTACGGCCAGCGGCTGCTGAACCAGAATCATCGGATCAAACAGCATCCCGACGGAGACAAAGAACAGCACCGCAAACGCATCACGCAGCGGCAGCGTATCGTGCGCGGCGCGGTGGCTCAGCTCGGATTCATTCAGCACCATCCCGGCGAAAAACGCACCCAGAGCAAAGGAGACATCAAACAGCTCCACCGCACCAAAGGCAATCCCCAGTGCCAGCGCAAGGACGGAGAGGGTAAACAGCTCGCGCGAGCCGGTGGCCGCGCTGCGCGACATGATCCACGGCACCAGTCGGCGGCCTACCAGCATCATGATGGCGATAAACGCCACGACTTTACCGATGGTGATACTCATATCCAGCGCCAGCGAGGCAAAGCCGACGTTGCCCTTTTCCATCATCCCGGCGACGGCAGGCAGCAGCACCAGGGTCAGCACCATCACCAGGTCTTCAACAATCAGCCAGCCTATCGCGATTTGTCCACGCTGGCTGTCAATCAGCTGTCTCTCTTCAAGCGCGCGCAGCAGGACCACGGTACTGGCGGTTGACAGACACAGCCCAAACACGATACCGGTCATTAACGACCAGCCCAGCACAGCTGAAAGCGCCATCCCCAGCAGCGTCGCTACCCCTATCTGGGCGATCGCTCCCGGTATGGCGATAGACTTTACCGCCATCAGATCCTTCAGTGAGAAATGCAGACCCACACCAAACATCAGCAGAATCACGCCTAATTCCGCCAGTTCAGGCGCCAGTTTGGTATCCGCCACGAAACCTGGCGTAAACGGCCCTGCCAGTACACCGGCTAATAAATAGCCCACGAGAGGGGAAATACGCAGTTTATTGGCAATCATGCCGAGAATAAAAGCGAGCACAAGTCCACCAACAATGGTGGTGATAAGCGGTGTGGCGTGGTGCATTCCGTCTCCTTTCGTTGTGGGTGTTCCATTTTGGTGAAAACCAAAAACCAGGTAATAGTTTATGACAATTTTTACCCTTATGTTTATGAATAATTGTTGAAGTTTGAATAAAACAGCAATATGCGTGTAAAAAAGCAAGTTTTGGCAAATTCACAGGAGGGAAGGAGAAGAAAGCCTTATGCCATCGGGGAGGTGGGCTGCCAATGTTAAACTTTGGCAGCCGTGAAATTACGCTTTGTGACGATTATCAGGCAGGAATATGGTCAACATCCCCAGAAGTGGCAGGAAAGCGCAGATTTTATAAACCAGGAAGATACTGGTGTGGTCGGCAACCATGCCTAACACGGCTGCACCAAGGCCGCCCATGCCAAAGGCGAAACCAAAGAAGAGCCCGGAAACCATACCAATACGCCCCGGTAACAACTCCTGCGCATACACCAGAATAGCCGAGAACGCCGAGGCGAGAATAAAACCAATGATCACCGTTAAAATGCCCGTCCATTCAAGGCTGGCGTAAGGCAAAATAAGGGTAAAGGGGGCAACGCCAAGGATAGAGCCCCAAATAACATATTTACGGCCAATTTTATCCCCGACTGGCCCGCCTATCACCGTCCCTGCCGCGACGGCAAACAGGAAGGCAAACAGGTGGAACTGCGCGTTTTGTACCGATAATCCAAATTTTTGCATCAGGTAAAAGGTGTAATAGCTGCTGATGCTCGCCATATAGAAATATTTCGAGAAAATCAGCACCAGCAGCACGGACACCGCGAGAATAACCTTATTGCGGGGAAGGGGATTGATAACTTTTGCTTTAGGTTTGCCTTTGTTTACGCGGTGCTGCGCGGCATACCAGCGACTGATCTGCGCGAGCACAACGATCGCCAGCAGGGCGGCCAGCACAAACCAGGCGACGTTACCCTTGCCGTATGGCGCAATGATCACTGCCGCCAGCAGCGGGCCGAGGGAGCTGCCAAAATTACCGCCCACCTGGAAGAGTGACTGCGCCAGCCCGTGACGCCCGCCAGAGGCCATGCGTGCCACGCGGGAGGATTCCGGATGGAAGACCGACGAGCCGGTGCCGACCAGCGCCGCGGCAAGCAGCACCGCTTCAAAACTGCCCGCCATAGCCAGCAGCACCAGCCCGCTCAGGGTGAAGCACATGCCAATCGGCAGTGACCAGGGCATCGGATATTTGTCCGTCCAGTACCCGACAATGGGTTGCAGTAGCGAAGAGGCCAGCTGGAAGGTCAGGGTAATCATCCCGATCTGCACAAAGGTTAACGAAAACTCGGACTGCAGCAGCGGGTAAATCGCCAGGATCAGCGACTGGATCATGTCGTTGAGCAGATGGGAGAGGCTAATAGCGCCTAAGACTTTAAATGAGGTGCGCGAGGGTGGCGGCGAAGCCGGCGCGCCCGAAACGGACTGGGTTGATTCACTGATTGCCATAAATACCACGTCGTGAGTGATGGAAAATGCAGGGTGTAATTATTATCCAACTAACATACCTGCCAGCGACATTTGAAGAAAGTCGCAATTATGAAAACTTATTTGTCTATTCTTGTTACTCACTGTAATTTTTGCGTTTGTCTATTGGTCAGGGAGAGAGAAGATGAAGTTAATGAAGCATGGCGTTGCGCTGGCGCTGCTCGCCGCATGGGGTCTGGTAAGCCTGCCCGCACAGGCGTATGAAAAAGACAAAACGTATAAAATTACTATCCTGCATACCAACGACCATCATGGCCATTTCTGGCGCAGTGAGTACGGCGAATATGGCCTGTCGGCGCAAAAAACGCTGGTGGACGGCATTCGCAAAGAGGTGGCCGCCGAAGGGGGCAGCGTGCTGCTGCTGTCGGGCGGCGATATCAATACCGGTGTGCCGGAGTCCGATTTACAGGATGCCGAGCCTGATTTTCGCGGCATGAATTTAATCGGTTACGATGCGATGGCCGTCGGAAACCATGAGTTTGATAACCCACTGAGCGTCCTGCGTCAGCAGGAGAAGTGGTCAAAATTCCCGTTCCTCTCCGCCAATATCTATCAGAAAAGCACCGGCGAGCGCCTGTTCAAACCGTGGGCGCTGTTTAAACGTCAGGATCTGAAAATCGCGGTGATTGGCCTCACCACGGACGACACGGCAAAAATTGGCAACCCGGAGTTCTTTACCGATATCGAATTCCGTAAACCGGCAGACGAAGCGAAGCTGGTGATTCAGGAGTTGCAGCAAAACGAAAAGCCGGACGTGATCATCGCCACCACCCATATGGGCCATTACGACAACGGCGAGCATGGTTCTAACGCACCGGGCGACGTTGAAATGGCGCGCAGCCTGCCTGCTGGCTCACTGGCGATGATTGTGGGTGGTCACTCACAAGATCCGGTGTGCATGGCGTCAGAGAATAAAAAACAGGTGGATTATGTTCCGGGCACGCCGTGTGCACCAGACCGTCAGAACGGGATCTGGATTGTGCAGGCGCACGAGTGGGGTAAATACGTTGGCCGTGCCGACTTTGAGTTCCGTAACGGCGAGATGAAACTGGTGCATTACCAGCTCATCCCGGTCAACCTGAAGAAAAAAGTGACCTACCCGGACGGGAAAAGTGAGCGCGTACTCTACACCCCGGAGATCCCTGAGAACCCACAGATGCTCTCCCTGTTAACCCCGTTCCAGAATAAAGGCAAAGCGCAGCTGGACGTGAAAATCGGTACGCTGAACGGGCGTCTGGAAGGGGACCGCAGCAAAGTCCGTTTCGTACAGACCAATATGGGTCACCTGGTGCTGGCGGCACAAATCGCGCGCACCGGCGCTGATTTTGGTGTGATGAGCGGCGGCGGGATCCGTGATTCCATCGAAGGCGGGAATATCACCTATAAAGATGTGCTGAAGGTGCAGCCGTTTGGCAACGTGGTGGTTTATGCCGACATGAGCGGGAAAGAGGTGATTGAGTACCTTACCGCCGTGGCGCAGATGAAGCCGGACTCCGGCGCCTATCCGCAGTTCGCTAACGTCAGCTTTGTGGCGAAAGACGGCAAGCTCAACGATCTCAAAATCAAGGGGGAGCCGGTTGATCCCGCGAAAACCTACCGTCTGGCAACCTTAAGCTTTAACGCCACCGGCGGTGATGGTTATCCGCACATCGATAACAAACCGGGCTATGTGAATACCGGCTTTATTGATGCCGAGGTCCTGAAACAGTTTATCGAGCAGAATTCACCGATCGACGTGAATGCGTATGAGCCGAAAGGCGAGGTGAGCTGGCAGTAGCGTTGTGGGGCCTGATGCCCCCTCCCACCGGGAGAGGGCGCGAACACAAAAAACGGTAACGCCTGTTACCGTTTTGCTTTTACCTCGCAGCCGCCACCCGGCTTTTTCTTTTAATCCCGGCGCGCAATATCCGCAAACTTCGCATCCAGCATTTTGGCCAGATCGCCTGCGGCCAGTTCGATATCCAGCCCGCGCTTGCCGCCAGAAATATAGATGGTTTCAAATTCCTGCGAAGGGGCGTCAATCAGCGTTGGCAGGCGTTTTTTCTGCCCGAGCGGGCTGATCCCGCCCACCAGATAACCCGTGGTGCGTTGCGCAACAATTGGGTCTGCCATATCTACCTTTTTCGCTCCCAGTGCTTTGGCCACTTTCTTCAGATCCAGTTGCCCCGCCACAGGCGTGACTGCGACGGCAAGGTGCTTCATATCGCCATTCACGGCCACCAGCAGCGTTTTATAGACCTGGTCGGCGTTCAGCCCCAGTTTGCGCACCACTTCATCACCAAAATTGGTTTCATTCGGATCGTGATCGTAAGTGTGGATCCGGAAAGAAATTTTGTTTTTTTCGAGTAATTTAACGGCGGGAGTCATAGCTATCCTTCTTACGACAGACAATTCATGCTGACAGCATACGCCTGACGTTTGTCTAAAAAATAGCACCATCTTGCGCAATAGTATTGGCAGTGATGGTCACTTTGAGCGACAATCGGCTCAACCGAAGGTCTCCTTCGGCATAATAAAAACGATGAAATTCCTCTTTGACGGGCCAATAGAAATATTGGCCATTTTTTTATTTCAGCAGCGACGGCAAATTCCCTTCTCCGTACAAATGTAATGCCCCCACCGCAACCACGTAATGCCCGGCAGGTAACGCATGCAGCGTCTGCCGCCATGCCGCATTGCGTGCGTTCATCAGCACATCGTACAGCGATTCACTGAACGTTGACGGCAACGTTAATTTCCCCTCAGCAGGCGGGGCATCGAGCCACCAGCCAATCATGGTTTGCAGCAAACGGGCGTTGGTATGCCAGTGCGTCAGCGTATCATCAAGCAGGATGAGACCATCATCAGGTAACTGGCGAAGGAGGGCAATCTGACTGTCGGTACCTTCCAGCTCAATGATCGGCAGACGGCGTGCCCGGGCCGCATTCAGCAGCTGGTAATCAATACCGTAATCACCGCGCAGCCCCAGACGCTGCGCCTGCGTCGCCTGCAATATCATGGCAATCTGCCAGAGCGGCAGGGTGTCCAGCATCGCGAGCGATACGCCGGTTTCATCCGCCACGCGCGTCAGTTCGGCGAGCTGAGCCTCGTCCAGACGGTCGGCCAGGGTGAGATCGCTCTCCAGCCCGGCAAAGGGAGACTCGTGGCCTGAAATATCCGCCTCAACCACCAGCGCATCGGCCTGCTTCAGGAGGGATAACAGACCAGAGGGCAGCGGGGACATATCCTGCGTGCCCATATGTATGCTGCCCACCAGGTGCAGATGCTGACCGCCGGGGAGCGAGATATCCATTCCGGGCCAGGAATAACGGCGGGGGAAGAGGGCGCGAAACGATGTTTTTATACGGCGAAACAGACTCATACGCGCTCCATAAACGGAAAGGTTCATGCTAACGCGTGGGGAAGGGCGGCGCAACAGGTGAACGTCGGCACGTTTCGTAGGCCTGATAAGCGCAGCGCCATCAGGCAAAAAAGCCGGGTGGCGCTGCACTTACCCGGCCTGCAACGTATTACGCTTTCGGTTTAAAGCGCAGCAACCGGTTGGCATTGCTCACCACGGTAATGGAGGAGAGCGCCATCGCCGCACCTGCGACCACCGGGTTAAGCAGCGTACCGGTCAGGGGCCACAGAATGCCGGCAGCAATCGGGATACCGAGCGAGTTATAGATAAACGCCCCCAGCAGGTTCTGCTTCATGTTGCGCAACGTGGCTTTCGAAATCGCCAGCGCATCGGCAACACCCATCAGGCTGTGTCGCATCAGTGTGATGGCTGCCGTCTCAATGGCCACGTCGCTCCCGCTTCCCATGGCAATCCCCACCTCTGCCTGTGCCAGCGCCGGAGCATCGTTAATACCGTCGCCAACCATCGCGACCTGGCGCCCCTGCTGTTGCAGCGCCTTAATGGCGTCCGCTTTGCCGTCCGGCAGGACACCAGCAATGACTTCGTCGATCCCCGCTTCTCTGGCGATGGCATTAGCCGTGGTTGGGTTATCCCCGGTTAACATCACCAGACGGTAGCCCGCGCGGTGCAGTCGTTGTAAGGCATCCACACTGTCCTGACGTAACGGATCGCGCACGGCCAGCAGGGCCGCAATGTGACCGTCTACCGCGAGCAGGACAGGGGTTGCGCCCTGTGATGCCTGGGCATTCAGTTCACTTTCCAGCGCTGAAGTTGCTATGCCGTTTTCATTCATCAGGGCCTGGTTACCCAGCAGCAGTGTGTGTCCTTCGGCCTCACCGCTGACGCCTAATCCGCGCAGGGTGCGGAAGTTGTTCACCTGCGGCAGGCTGGCCTCACCGGCTTTCTCAATGATGGCACGCGCCAGCGGGTGGCTGGAGCCTTGTTCTAAGGCCGCGGCGAGACGCAGCGCGTCAGCCTCCGCGAAGCCTGAGGTATGCACGGATACAACCTGCGGTTTACCTTCGGTCAGGGTACCGGTTTTATCAAAGACCAGCGTGTCGAGAGTGCTGGCGCGTTGCAGGGCGTCGGCATCACGCACCAGCACGCCAAATTCGGCGGCACGACCCACGCCGGAGATAATCGACATCGGCGTCGCAAGGCCGAGCGCGCAAGGACAGGCGATAATCAGTACCGTGGTGGCGATCACCAGGGTATAGACAATTTGCGGCGCCGGGCCGAAGAAATACCAGATAGCCGCGCTCAGTAGCGCGATGCCCACTACTACCGGCACAAAAATGGCGGAGATTTTATCGGCCAGCTGACCTATTTCAGGCTTACTGCTCTGTGCCTGGCGCACCATGCGGATAATACGGGACAGCGTGGTGTGGCTTCCCACCGCACTGGCAGTGAACAGCACGCTACCGTCCTGCACCACCGTACCGGCATGCACGCCATCACCCTGTGATTTCTGCTGCGGAATAGGTTCCCCGGTGAGCATCGCTTCGTCAAACCAGGCTTCGCCCTGCGTGATGTCTCCGTCCACGGGAACGCGGTCACCGGTGGTCAGACGCAGCGTCATACCGGGCTGAACCTCGGCCAGCGGAACGCTTTTTTCTCCGTCGTCAGTAACCACGCGGGCGGTCGGCGGGGTTAAATCCAGCAGCCGCTCCAGCGCTTTTGAGGAGCGCTGACGGGCGCGGGCTTCCAGCATATGGCCCAGGTTAATCAGGCCGATGATCATCGCGCTCGCTTCATAGTAGAGATGGCGTGCTTCCATCGGGAACCACTGCGGCCAGACGTTCACGTTCATGGAGTAGAGCCATGCTGCACCGGTGCCAAGGGCCACCAGCGTATCCATGGTTGCGGTGCGGTTTTTCAAGCTCTTCCAGGCGCTGGAGTAGAAATGCCCGCCTGCAAATACCATTACACCAAGCGTAATGATACCAATGACCAGCCACAGCGTGCGGTTGTCGTCGGTGACCATCATGTTGTCACCAATCATGCCCCACACCATCACCGGGATCCCGATCAGCAGCGCAACAATGGCCTGCCAGCGGAAGCGTTTCATGGTGGCGATAGCCGTTTCCTGCTGGCGTTCGCGACGTTTGGCATCATCTTCGATGGCCTCTGCGCCATAGCCCGCTTTTTCAACGGCCTGCACTAATTCTGCGGCGGAGGCACTGCCCATCACCAGCGCAGTACGCTCCGCAAGATTGACCCGTGCCTGTGCAACTCCGGGTACCGCCTGCAAGGCATTTTGCACCCGGGAGACGCAGCTGGCGCAGCTCATGCCGTTGATCAGCAGCTGTTGGCTGTCATCGATATCATCAGCTGCCGGAAGCTCAGAAGTGGCCGCTGTCAGTGCTTCCGACGGGGATGATGACTCTGCCAGCGGTTTAGCCTTTGGGTGGCTCAGCTCCGCCCCATAACCTGCCTGTTTGATGGTATCAATCAGCGCTTGCGCACTGGCGCTGCCGGTGACGGCGGCGTGATCAATCGTAACGTCAGCTCTTTCAACATCAGGACGCTGTTCCAGACTTTCTTTAACGCGTTTGACACAGTGGCCGCAGGAGAGGCCGTCCAGTGTCAGGTCAATTGTGTGAGACATAACAAAACTCCCGTATAATGAACTGGTCAGTTGTTGACCGGAGTAACGCTTTTCGCTAACTGTTATGAAGGTTAAACCTTCCATCAAGGGGAAGGTCAAGGGGGAAATGTGAATATCAGTGATGTTGCGAAAAAAACCGGATTGACCAGCAAAGCGATCCGTTTTTATGAAGAGAAGGGGCTGGTGACGCCGCCGCTGCGCAGCGAAAACGGCTACCGCAGTTATACGCAACTGCATCTGGATGAGCTGACGTTACTGCGTCAGGCACGGCAGGTGGGTTTTAACCTTGAAGAGTGCGGTGAGCTGGTTAATCTGTTCAACGATCCAAAACGCCACAGCGCAGACGTGAAAAAGCGCACGCTGGAAAAAGTGGCGGAGATTGAACGGCACATTACGGAGCTGGAGGCGATGCGCAAGCAGCTGCTGGCGCTGGCGGAGTCCTGTCCGGGGGATGACAGCGCCGACTGCCCGATTATCGATAATCTGGCCGGCTGCTGTCATCGTAAGGCGCATGCCTAGCAGGCTTTAACCCGAAGCGTAATTCCTTCCACCGCAATGACCTCAACCCGCGTCCCGGCGCTGAGGTCATCGTCGGCCACCACCGGCCATGAGCTATCGCCCACGCGCATGTGTCCGCGGCCGTTCACCAGCGCGGTCTCAAGCGTAAAACGTCTGCCGACAATCTGCTGTCCACGCTGATTGAGGTGGGCATCGACCGGCTTTTGCTCTTTAACCTGACGGTTGAGCCAGCGCCACCACAGCCAGGCGGCCACCAGCGTCAGCACGGCAAACAGCGCGCCCTGCCACGCCCAGTCCAGGGGCAGCAGCCAGACCAGCAGCCCGGTAATGACCGCGGCCACACCGCTCCAGAGCAGATAACCGTTGCCACCAAGCATCTCTGCGGCCAGCAGTAAGCCGCCCAGGCTTAGCCAGAAAGCATGAGGATGTGCGACGATCAGCTCTATCATTTTTTGCGCTCGTTTCCGCTGTCTTTAATCAGTTCAGCAATCCCGGCGATAGAGCCCATCAGACTGCTGGCATCCAGCGGCATCATGACCACTTTGCTGTTATTTGCCGAGCCGATCTCTTTCAGCGCATCGGTATATTTTTGCGCGACAAAGTAGTTCACGGCCTGGATGTCACCGGCGGCAATAGCCTCGGATACCATCTGGGTTGCGCGGGCTTCCGCTTCGGCAGAACGCTCACGCGCCTCCGCCTGCAAGAAGGCGGACTGGCGATCCCCTTCCGCCTTCAGGATCTGCGACTGTTTTTCCCCTTCGGCTTTCAGGATCTCCGCCTGACGCACCCCTTCGGCTTCCAGAATATAGGCACGCTTGGTTCGCTCAGCCTTCATCTGGGCGTTCATCGAGGCGATGAGCTCGGCAGGAGGACGAACGTCCCGGATCTCAATACGGGTCACTTTAATGCCCCACGGGTTTGTCGCTTCATCAACAATATGCAGCAGACGGGTGTTGATGCTGTCACGCTGAGAGAGCATTTCGTCCAGCTCCATAGAGCCGAGTACCGTACGGATGTTGGTCATCGTCAGGTTGACAATCGCCAACTCCAGGTTGCTCACCTCATAGGCGGCTTTTGGCGCATCGATAACCTGAATAAAGCAGACGGCATCGATGGTGACGTTGGCGTTATCCTTGGAAATAACTTCCTGCGAGGGGATATCCAGTACCTGTTCCATCATGTTGATCTTACGACCAATTCTGTCCATGAAGGGAACAATCAGGCTTAAACCTGGCTGGAGTGTATTGGTGTAGCGGCCGAAGCGTTCAACGGTCCACTGATATCCCTGCGGGACAATTTTGGCCCCGGCGCCCACGATAACCAGGGCAACGAAAATAAGGACAGGAACAACGATAAGCATAAAAACCTCCTGTTTTGCATGCTGTTGATGAGTGAAAGTGCATGTTTATTGTTCATTAGTATATCGGCTATCGGGTTGAAATTCGCCTCTGAAAACAGGCTGGAAAAAGATTATGCTACAGACGATTCTTACAAGACGCGGTTAATGGAAGCGGAATGAGCGATAAAACAAACGTATTACACCTCAGGGATGTTGGATTTCGTGTCGGGAATAACACGATCCTTCAGCACGTCGGGTTTTGCCTTGCACCGGGCGAGTTTAAATTAATCACCGGGCCGTCAGGTTGCGGCAAAAGCACATTACTGAAGATTGTGGCTTCACTGTTAAGCCCCACGGAAGGAACCATTCTGTTTGAGGGTAACGATATTGCGACCCTCTCCCCGGAACGCTATCGCCAGCAGGTCTCGTACTGCGTCCAGACCCCTTCGCTGTT
The DNA here is from genome assembly GCF_003965585.1 of Enterobacter sp. WCHEn045836. Lineage (NCBI taxonomy): Bacteria > Pseudomonadati > Pseudomonadota > Gammaproteobacteria > Enterobacterales > Enterobacteriaceae > Enterobacter > Enterobacter sp. WCHEn045836. Next base: position 42,555 of record NZ_RXPT01000012.1, on the reverse strand, counting down.
CGGCGAAAAGGTTTATGACAACCTGATCTTCCCGTGGCAGATTCGCCAGCAAACGCCGGATCCTGAAAAATTTATCGCTGACCTGGCCCGCTTTGGCCTGGCGCAGGAGACGTTGACCAAATCCATCAATGAACTGTCCGGGGGCGAAAAGCAGCGCGTCTCGCTGATTCGTAACCTGCAGTTTTTACCGAAGGTGCTGCTACTCGACGAAATCACCAGCGCGCTGGATGAGGCCAATAAGCGCAACGTGAACGACATCATCCATCGCTACGCCAGCGAACAGAATATCGCCGTGCTATGGGTGACACACGACTCAAACGAAATTGCCCATGCGGATGATGTCATCACGCTGCAGCCGCAGGGTGGAAAATGGCAGGAGGCAAACCATGGGTGAGCATAATATCACCAACGAATCGCTGGCGTTTTCGATGGTACTGGTACTGGTGGCGATTGTCGTGAGCTACCGGGAAAAGCTGGGGCTGGAGAAAGATATCCTCTGGAGCATCTGCCGTGCGGTGATCCAGCTCATCATCGTTGGCTATGTGCTGAAGTACATCTTTAACGTCAACCATGCGGTGCTGACGCTGTTGATGGTGCTGTTTATATGCTTCAACGCGGCGTGGAATGCGCAGAAGCGCAGCAAATATATCGATAAGGCATTTGTCTCGTCGTTTATTGCCATTACGACCGGGACCGCACTGACGCTGGCGGTGCTGGTGTTATCTGGCTCTATAGAGTTTACACCGATGCAGGTGATCCCTATCTCCGGGATGATCGCCGGGAACGCCATGGTGGCGGTAGGGCTGTGTTACAACAACCTTGGCCAGCGTTTTAGCAGTGAGCAACAGAAGCTGCAGGAGAAGTTAAGCCTGGGGGCAACCCCGAAAGTGGCGTCGGCGCGGCTGATTCGCGAGAGTATTCGCTCCTCGCTGATCCCCACGGTGGATTCGGCGAAAACCGTCGGGCTGGTGAGTCTGCCGGGGATGATGTCAGGGCTGATCTTCGCCGGCATTGATCCGGTAAAAGCGATCAAATATCAGATCATGGTGACCTTTATGCTGCTCTCCACGGCGAGCCTGTCGACCATCATTGCCTGTTACCTGACCTACCGGAAGTTCTATAACGCCCGGCATCAGCTGGTGGTGACGCAGTTGAAAAAGGTGCGGTGATTATGCCGGGCCTGCAGGTCTGAAGATGTCTTGCAGGCCCGGTAAGCGATAGCGCCACCGGGCTTTTTTATCAGTACAGCAGCGCGTACAGCTGACGACGGTACTTCGACGCCAGCGCATCGCCGGTACCCAGTGCGGCCAGGATCTCCTGGAACATTTTCCGCGCCTGACCGTCTGCGGCCGCCAGATCGTTTTGCAGATGGCTGAACAGCAGTTCCAGTGCCTCTTCGTTTCGGCCCACCTGATGCAGCTGGAGTGCCAGCTGGCTTGCCAGCGCGGCGTCGGCCGGGTTATCGGCAACCTGCTGCTGCAGTTGCTGGATTTCCGGGGTATCCGCCGCCTGTTTTAGCAGCTCAATTTGCGCCACGAGGCCCTGGTAGCGGGTGTCCTGATCCTGCAACGGGATCGTCTTCAGCACGGCTTCAGCGTCTTCTGAGCGGTGCAGGGCAATCTGCGTTTCAGCCAGCAGCAGGCCAATCTGGCTGTTCTGCTTAGAGAGCTGCCAGGCGTCTTTCAACAGCGGCAGCGCGTCGTCGTATTGACCTTCCTGCATCAGCGCCATGGCTTCCTGCGCTTTTAGCTCCTCCTCACGCGGCAGCACTTTATCCAGCAGGGCGCGGATCGCCTCTTCAGGTTGCGGCCCCTGGAAGCCATCGACAGGCTGTCCGTTCTGGAAAAGGTAAACCGTTGGGATGGCACGCAGGCCAAACTGAGAGGCCACCATGGGTTCTGCATCACAGTCCAGTCTGGCGAGAATGAACTGGCCATTGTATTGGGCGGCAAGGCTTTCGAGGACCGGCGTCAGCTGCAGACAGTGTTGGCTGCGTTCAGACCAGAAGTAGAACAGTACCGGTTTAACCATCGACTGTTCGAGGACCTGTTGCAGGTTTGCTTCAGTAATATTGACGATATTCTGTACGGACATGCGGCATTCTCTTTTATCGGTGTGTTATTTACATGGGGATGAGCGTCGTCGCTTCAACTCAACCGTGTAAAATTTTGTCCATCATCCGGCCCGGCAGCAGGCGTTTTAACCAGCCTACGGCATGGGTGACCAGCGTTACCGGGTAGCGCATTTTGGGGTTATCGCTCTCAAAAGCATGGCGCACTTTCGCGACAACCGCTTCCGGCCCAAGGGTAAAACGTGCGGCAATGCCGGGGTTTTCGACCGGTTTGTCCGCCTGCGTCTGGTTAACGTTATCCGTAAACCGGGTGCGGATGGGACCGGGTTCAATCAGGCTCACCTTAATCCCGCTGTGACGCAACTCCATGCGCAGGGCGTCCGACCATGCTTCAAGCGCATATTTGCTGGCGGCATACGCGCCGCGGCCGGGGGTAGAAATCAGCCCCATCACCGAGGAGGTCATCACGATACGCCCTTCACCGTGTGGCAGCATCGCCGGAAGCAGGCGCATGGTGAGCTGATGCACACCGAAAAAGTTGCTGGAAAACTGTTGTTCAAGCTGTTCGCGGGAGATCGTATTCAGCGGGCCATAGAGACCGTAACCGGCATTATTGAACAGACCGTACAGACGGTTGCCGGTAAGGGCGATCACCTCATCGGCGGCGCGTTCAACGCTTTCTGGTGAGTCCAGATCCAGCAACACGCTGGTGAACCCCATCCCGTTGAGGCGTTCCACATCGTCAGGTTTACGGCAGGCCGCCAGCACCTGAAATCCCTGACGCTTTAATTCGAGCGCACTTTCAAGACCAATTCCGCTGGAACATCCTGTAATTAAGACCGATTTTTGCATAACTTTACCTGTCAGGATCTCCGCTTAATCAGGAGTCATGGTTAACTAAAGGAGCCAGCCGCGTTGCCATCCAGTCGGCAATAAACGGCTGCGCATCGCGATTGGGGTGGATCCCGTCATCCTGCATCCAGTTGGGTTTGAGATAGACCTCTTCCATGAAAAATGGCAGCAGCGGAATATCAAACTCGTTGGCAAGCTTAGGGTAGATCGCACTAAAGGCTTCATTATACCGACGACCGTAGTTGGCGGGCAGGCGAATTTGCATCAGCAGCGGCTGGGCGTTCGCGGCTTTAATGTCCTTCAGGATGGTGCGCAGGGTTTGTTCCGTTTGCTGAGGCTGGAAGCCACGCAATCCGTCGTTACCGCCCAGCTCCACCAGTACCCATCGCGGTTGATGCTGTTTGAGCAAGGCTGGCAGACGCGACAGGCCCTGCTGCGAGGTATCACCGCTGATGCTGGCGTTGATAACAGCTGTTTTGCTCTGCCATTTTTCGTTGAGCAGAGCCGGCCAGGCCGCACTGGCGGCCATACGATAGCCTGCGCTGAGGCTGTCGCCGAGAACCAGTAACGTGTCCGCTGCCGCCGCGCGGAAAGTCATCAGAATCAAAAACAGGAAGGGCAAATGCCAGCGGAAAACATTGTTGAAGTTCATCGTCTTAAGAAGTCCGTCGGTCAGGGGGAACACGAGCTTTCCATCCTCACCGGAGTTGAACTCGTTGTCAAACCTGCCGAAACCATTGCGCTGATTGGCGAATCCGGTTCCGGAAAGTCCACGCTGCTGGCTATTCTGGCCGGACTGGACGACGGCAGCAGCGGCGAGGTTAACCTGGTCGGACAGCCGCTGCATCAGCTTGATGAAGAGGCGCGTGCCGCGCTGCGTGCCCGTCACATCGGCTTTGTGTTTCAATCCTTCATGCTGATCCCCACCCTGAACGCGCTGGAAAATGTTGAGTTGCCCGCGCTGCTGCGCGGTGAAAGCAGCCGTGAAAGCCGCGATCATGCGAAGGCATTGCTGGAACAGCTGGGGCTGGGGAAACGCCTTGACCATCTTCCGGCGCAGCTTTCCGGTGGAGAGCAGCAGCGCGTGGCACTGGCCCGTGCATTTAATGGTCGCCCGGAGGTGCTGTTTGCCGATGAACCCACCGGGAACCTGGACCGTAAAACCGGAGATAAGATTGCCGATCTGCTGTTCTCGCTCAACCGGGAACATGGCACCACGCTGATTCTGGTCACGCACGATCCGCAGTTGGCCGCCCGCTGCGATCGTCGCCTGCGGCTGGTCAACGGTGAATTGCAGGAGGAAGCATGATTGCCCGCTGGTTCTGGCGCGAGTGGCGCTCGCCTTCGCTGCTGATTGTCTGGCTGGCGTTGAGCCTGGCGGTGGCCTGCGTGCTGGCGCTGGGCAGCGTCAGCGATCGCATGGAGAAAGGGCTTAGCCAGCAAAGCCGCGAATTTATGGCGGGCGACAGGGCGCTGCAAAGCTCGCGCGCCGTTCCGCCGGGCTGGATAGACGAAGCGCGCAAGCGGGGGCTGAAGGTCGGGGAGCAGATAAGCTTCCAGACCATGACCTTCGCCGGTGACACGCCGCAGCTGGCCAGCGTCAAAGCCGTGGATGATATCTACCCGATGTACGGTGAACTGCAGACCAGCCCGCCAGGCGTCAAGCCGAAACCCGGTACGGTGCTGCTGGCACCGCGACTGATGGCGCTGCTGAACCTGAAAACCGGTGACAGCATCGACGTGGGGGACGCGACGCTGACCATTGCCGGGGAGGTGGTTCAGGAACCCGATTCCGGCTTTAATCCGTTCCAGCTCGCCCCACGCTTGCTGATGAACACCGCAGACGTGGCGAAAACCAACGCCGTGCAGCCGGGGAGCCGCGTCACCTGGCGCTATAAGTTTGGCGGCACGCCTGCGCAGCTGGAGGCGTATGAAAAATGGCTTCTGCCGCAGTTAAAACCGGAGCACCGCTGGTACGGGCTTGAGCAGGATGAAGGCGCGCTCGGCAAGTCTCTTGAACGCTCTCAGCAGTTTCTGCTGCTCTCGGCGCTGTTAACCCTGCTGCTGGCCGTGGCGGCGGTAGCCGTGGCGATGGGGCACTACTGCCGCAGTCGCTACGATCTGGTGGCGATCCTCAAAACCCTTGGCGCGGGCAGGGCGCAATTGCGGAGGCTGATTGTCGGCCAGTGGCTGATGGTGCTGGCGCTGTCGGCCGTCACCGGTGGGGCAACAGGTCTGCTGTTTGAAAAGCTGCTGATGATGCTCCTGAAACCGGTACTGCCTGCCGCGCTGCCGCCAGCAAGCCTCTGGCCGTGGCTGTGGGCGATTGGCGCGATGACCGTGATTTCATTGCTGGTGGGGTTGCGCCCGTACCGGCTCCTGCTCGCCACCCAGCCGCTGCGCGTGCTGCGCCGTGATGTGGTGGCCAGCGTCTGGCCGCTCAAATACTACCTGCCGGTGATGATTGCCGTGGTGGTCGGGCTCCTTGCCTGGCTGATGGGCGGGAGTACCCTGCTGTGGGCCGTGCTGGTCGGGGCGGTGGTTCTGGCGCTGCTGTGTGGCGTGCTGGGCTGGATGTTGCTCACTGTTCTGAAAAGGGTAACGATAAAATCCCTTCCCGTGCGGCTGGCGGTGAACCGTCTGCTGCATCAGCCGTGGTCAACGCTGAGCCAGCTTTCGGCGTTTTCGCTGTCGTTTATGCTGCTGGCGCTTCTGCTGGTGCTGCGCGGGGATCTGCTGGATCGCTGGCAACAGCAGCTTCCGCCGGAAAGCCCGAACTATTTTCTGATCAATATTGCCCCCGAACAGGTGACGCCACTGAAGGGTTTCCTGTCCGGGCATCACATTATTCCTGAGTCGTTCTATCCGATCGTGCGTGCACGCCTGACGCAGATCAACGGTCAGTCGACGGAGGGGAATAAAGATGAGTCGCTCAATCGTGAGCTAAACCTGACCTGGCAGGAGAAGCGCCCGGATCACAACCCGATCACCGCCGGAAGCTGGCCGCCGAAGGCAGGGGAAGTGTCGATGGAAGAGGGGCTGGCGGAGCGTCTGAAGGTGAAGCTGGGAGACAGCGTGACCTTTACCGGCGACACGCAGGACTTCAGCGCCAGGGTTACCAGCCTGCGCAAGGTTGACTGGGAAAGCCTGCGGCCTAACTTCTTCTTTATCTTCCCGCCGGGCGCGCTGGACGGGCAGCCGCAGAGCTGGCTGACCAGCTTCCGCTGGGAAAACGGCAACGGCATGCTGACGCAGCTTAACCGGGAGTTTCCGACGGTGAGCCTGCTGGACATCGGTGCGATCCTCAGACAGGTCGGGCAGGTGCTTGAGCAGGTCAGCCGCGCGCTGGAGGTGATGGTGGTGCTGGTGACGATCTGCGGCGTGCTGTTGCTACTGGCGCAGGTACAGGTAGGCATGCGTCAGCGTCACCAGGAGCTGGTGGTCTACCGCACGCTGGGCGCAGGCAAGCGACTGCTGCGCGCCACGCTCTGGAGCGAGTTCGCTCTGCTGGGGCTGGTGGCAGGCCTGGTGGCAGCCATTGGCGCAGAGGCGGCGCTGGCAGTACTGCAGGCGAAAGTCTTCGACTTCCCGTGGGAGCCAGACTGGCGTCTGTGGCTGACGCTGCCGGTGTGCGGTGCGCTTCTGCTTTCACTTTGCGGCGGCTGGCTCGGAACGCGGCTGTTAAAAGGCAAAGCACTGTTCCGCCAGTTTGTCAGTTAGTTCACAGACGTGATGGTTGCGTACCGGTTTAAATGCTGGTACGCAGCCTGTTAACAGCACAAATCGATAATACCCACTCATTTAGTAGCACAAAACATTAAAAACCCACCCACACAGTCCGTTTATTTCCAGTTAATATTCACACGCTAAATATTTAGCAGCGTGTCTATTAAGGAAAAATAATGACTATAAAAACAACCGCGCTGGCGACAGCTATTGGCGCAGCAGTGGCATTAACCTCCTTCGCATCTCAGGCGGAAATCACGGTTCTTAAGCAAGATCCGCAGGCGGGTAACCCGCTGAGCCGTCTGAACTTTACCGTTGGCGGCAGTATTCGTCCTCAGTTCCAGAACATGACGGGCGACGACGGTAAAAACAGCTACAAACGCAACGGCTTCGACGGCGGCACCCGTTTCCGTTTTGCGGCAGATTACTATCTGTTCGACGACATCAGCTGGATCAGCTACTACGAGCTGGGTGTGAATATCCCTGCCCAGTTCAACTGGGATCATCACTATGCTGACGGTGCCCACGACACCACGCGCCGTATGCTCTACACCGGCCTGAAGAGCGACACCTGGGGTACGCTGACCTTCGGTCAACAGAACAGCGTGTACTATGATGTGGTGGGTGTGAAAACCGATATCTGGGACTACGACATGATCGCCCAGGCACCAGGTAACGGCATCAACGGCGACTACGATGGCTCTTATCGTTCACGCAATATGCTGAAATATAAGAAAACCGTTGGCGATGCTGATATCTACGCCTCTTACCTGTTTGAAGACAGCGAATACCTGCCGGGTAACGGTCTGCGCTACAAGCGTAAAGGCGGCGGTTCCCTGGGTATTGATTACCACCTGACCACCGACCTGACCTGGGGTGCGGCATGGAACTACACCCGTGCGGACATGCGCAACCCGGACAACGGCGACAGCAAAACCTATGACCAGAACATCCTCGGTACCGCGCTCAGCTGGACGCCGGATAACTGGACCTTCTCTGCTGGCGGCGGCTGGTATCAGAACTTCCTGACCACCAAAAAAGTGTCTGTGAACGACTACTTTGCCGGTGACGCATGGGGTATCGAATACTTCGCAGGGTACAAATTCCCAATCAATCAGTATGCGGTTAAATCCATCCAGCCTTACTTCATGGGTGACCGTATCGAGTACGTGAACGGCCGTAACTACCAGCGCATCGACAACGGTGTGGGTATCAGCTTCCAGCTGGATTACGGTTTCCGTGTGGATTACGAACACGTGTTCACCTCCAGCACCGACAACCTGGGCGATATGAACCTGGTGCGTCTGCGTTACGACTTCTAAGGTCGAAACACAGGGTGCAGTCTGATGCCCTCACCCTGGCCCTCTCCCACAGGGAGAGGGTACAAACATTAAAAACGGCAACCAGGTTGCCGTTTTGCTTTTACCTTGCCACCCGGCTTTCTTTCAGCGATCAAGCCAGTCAGCGACCTCGCCATACGTCCCGCGATACACAATCTTCTCCGCTTTCTTCTCCAGCTGATAGCCGTACATCGGGTCGTAATAATCTCTGAGCAGCGGCGCAAGCCAGCTAAAGTGTGCGTCAGTGCTGCCAGAGCGTTGTTGTTCCAGCAGCGCGGAATCTAACAGCGCGGTGAATTCCGCATAACGCTGCAGCCCCAGACGGCGGCGAATGGCGAACAGGCCGTGGTGCAGATACTCGCTATACTCCTTCCAGCCAGCCTCTTCGCCGTAGGCGGCAGAAAAATCGGCCCACATATGGTCGAAATACTCTTCGCGCAGGCGCTCAAGACGAATGTCAAACGGATCCTCTACCACCACGATAGGGGCTTCGGTCATCCGGTCGCGCAGGCATTCCGGCAGATGGTTAGAGCCAATCATCCTGCCCTCATCCTCCAGCACCCAACGTGCAGCATCCTTTTTCAGCAGTTCGACGGCAAGGTGATTTTCAAAGCTTGCCTGGGAAAGCTGTGGTGTGAGCGTGCGGCCAAACGACGAGCCGCGATGGTGAGCCAGCCCTTCCAGATCGATCCCCTGCGCGTGCTGCTTCACCAGCAACGTTTTACCGTTTCCGGTACAGCCGCCAATAAGCACCATCGGTTTTTGTGACTGCTCGAGGGTGAGCTGAATCGCCGCCTGACGCAGGGCTTTATAGCCACCGCGGATCAGCGGGTAATCCACACCCGCCTCTTTCAGCCAGGCCTGTGAGATATGCGAGCGCTGTCCACCGCGCGCGCAGCAGAGATAGCCTTCAGGACGGGCAAGACAGGCTTCGCGCCAGGCGTTGATTCGGGCCTCACGCGTGTCGCCGCTCACCAGGCTGTGGCCGAGCGCCAGCGCAGCGTCGGGCCCCTGGCGTTTGTAGCAGGTCCCCACGGCGGCGCGTTCGTCGTCATTCATTAAAGGCAGGTTGATTGCCGCAGGCATCGCACCCTGCGCAAATTCTATCGGCGCGCGAACGTCGATTAAGGGGGTATCGGACGCGAGGATCGCGCGATAATCCGTTCCATCGTTCATGGTTATTCCAGAAATCAAAACAGCAATGGAGGGGGATTTTACGCGCGTGGGGAGAGGCCGGGGAAGGGGAAGATCAACTCCCCGGCATTTATCGCTTATTTGAGCTTTGACTGCGCCCAGACAATCCCGCTTGCGTATTCCGGCGGCAGGAGAGGGATCATTGCTTCCAGGGTCGCGCTCAGGCGGCCTGCGTCGCTGTCGTTCAGGTTCAGGTGACCCACTTTACGACCCGGACGAACCTCTTTGTCGTACCAGTGCAGATGCACCAGCGGCAGCTTCAGCCAGTCGTAGTTCAGATCGGTACCGATCAGGTTGATCATCACCGACGGGCTGTTGACCACCGGCTGCGGCAGCGGCAGGTCAGTTATGGCGCGCAGGTGCAGCTCAAACTGGCTGATTGATGCGCCGTTTTGCGTCCAGTGGCCGCTGTTGTGAACGCGCGGTGCCAGTTCGTTGATCAGCAGACCGGACGGCGTCACAAAACACTCCATCGCCATCACGCCCACATAACCCAGTTCATGCATAATGGCCGAGAGCATCTCTTCCGCCTGGGCCTGCTGTTCAGCATTGGCCTGGGGGAAGGCGACGCTGGTGCGTAAGATCCCGTCCTGATGCAGGTTATGGGTCAGAGGATAAAATACGGTACGCCCGTCGTGGCCGCGAGCGCCAACCAGCGACACTTCACCGCTGAAGTTAATGCCCTGCTCAACGATGCACTCTCCGTAGCACTCTTCCGGCAGTTCAGCTGTTTCGTGCGCGCGCAAACGCCACTGTCCGCGGCCGTCATACCCGCCGACGCGACGCTTTACAATCGCCAGTTCGCCCAGCATTGCGAAGACATCGTTCCACTCGCTTTTATCAGACAGCAACTGCCACGGCGCGGTCGCCAGGCCGAGCTTGTCGAACAGCTGTTTTTGCGTTAAACGGTCAGCAATGATGGGGAACACGTCGCGGTTCACAAAAGCGTTATGGCGCGCCAGTTCACGGGTCAGCGGGGTTTCCGGCCAGCGTTCGATCTCGGCGGTTATGACGCTCTGGTGGAACGGCACGGCTTCGGGTTCGGCATCCAGACCGACCGGCCAGACGGCAATGCCCAGCGGTTCGCCGGCCTGGCGCAGCATGCGGCCTAACTGACCGTTACCGAGAACGCAAACCTGCTTCATGCCGCACCCCGCGGGTCCGGGTTGTCCAGCACCTCGTCGGTCTGGGCTTTACGCCAGTCCGCCAGACGCTGGTGTAACGCTTTATCGTGCGTCGCCAGGATTTGTGCTGCCAGCAAAGCCGCGTTTGCCGCGCCCGCTTTACCGATGGCCAGCGTACCCACAGGAATACCGCGCGGCATCTGCACGATGGAGTAAAGGCTGTCGACACCACTCAGTGCCGCGCTCTGCACCGGAACACCCAGTACCGGCACCAGCGTTTTGGCGGCAATCATGCCCGGCAGATGTGCTGCGCCACCCGCACCGGCAATGATCACCTCGTAACCGTTCTCTTGCGCGCTTTCGGCGAAGCTGAACAGTTTATCCGGCGTGCGGTGTGCGGAAACCACTTCAACGTGGTGAGGAACATTCAGGATTTCAAAGATTTCGGCGGCGAACTGCATGGTAGCCCAGTCGCTTTTGGACCCCATCACGATGGCGACACGCGCCGGATTATTGCGGGAAGACATGCGTCTTAAAACTCCTGTGGTGCGAAACACACTGCTTTCGAGGGCACAGAGAATAGCATGTAATACGGGCAAGGAAAACGGTTGCGCGGTTAAAAACTGAGCCGTTGTGGTGCACTAGAATAACAAAACAGACCGGGTTCAGGCGGTCTGTTTTGAGAGGTTACTGAAGATCCCCTGCGGTCAGGTTCTCTTTGTCGAACGCGTGGTTGACATCAATATGATTCACCAGGCTGGTGTCGATATTCGAGCCTGCTTCCGGTGTGGAGAAGCCTTTCTCCGCCGCCATCGCGCCAGTGGACAGTCCGGCCGCCAGCAGCAGGGCACTTACGATGCTGATTTTTTTCATTCTCTTTCCTTCCTCATCGTCTTGTCGCTGTCGCAGATGGACTGGCGGCACGGCAATCAGTGGTCTTATTTAGTCAGTTCTGCGGTCATGTGCACGCGGTTGTTGAACTGTGCGCTGGTGATTTTGTAAGACGCGCCCTGTTCAGCAGCCTGAGCGGCAATTTTCGCTTCTGCACGGTCAAGGGTAGAGGCTGTCGCGCTGACGCTTTGTGCGAAAGAACCGAAAGAGATCAGAGACAGAGCGGCAACTGCAACGAAAGTTTTGATAGATTTCATGGTCGTATTCCTTAAGTGTTTTGTTTGGGATAGGGCGTGTTGCCCTGATGTGATAAATGATAGGCCGACCACGGGCTGATTAAAATCGAAACAATTTGCCGATATCGTTCAAAAAAATAGAATGAATTTTGCGGGAGAGATTAAAACGGAAAAGCGATCAGTTCCACGCCTTCAGGCGTGACTTTAACCATCGATCCTTCGCTGTGCCAGGCACCCAGTACCACACGGTGAGCCGGTTCGCCGTTGGCGACCAACGTATGCACGTCGGGACGGTGGGTATGACCGTGGATCAACCACTGGACGTGGTGTTTCTCCATCACGTTCACCACCGCCTGCGTGTTGACGTCCATGATGGTCATCGACTTGCTGCTGTTGGCGGCTTTACTGCCCGCGCGCATTCTGGCGGCGATACGGTTACGGATAAACAGCGGCAGGGCAAGGAATACCTTTTGGATCCATGGGGTGTGGACCTTCGCACGAAACGCCTGATAGCCGGTATCGTCAGTACAGAGCGTGTCACCGTGCATGATCAGGACTTTTCGACCATAGAGATCAAGCACCTGTTCTTCTGGCAGCAGCGTCATGCCGCTTTCGCGGGCGTAGCGAGGACCGACCAGAAAATCGCGGTTGCCGTGAATGAAGTAGCAGGGAACGCCGGAGGTGACCAGCGCGTGAATGGCGGCAGCCATTTCACGATGCAGAGGGTTCGGGTCGTCGTCGCCGATCCAGGCTTCAAACAGGTCGCCAAGGATGTAAAGCGCGTCGGCGCTTCTGGCTTCACCCGCTAAAAAACGCAGAAAACCGGCGGTGATCGCCGGTTCTTCTGTTTGCAGGTGCAAATCTGCAATAAAGAGTGTCGCCACGAATTACTCGCTGACGGTCACGCTGGTAATCACAACGTCTTCTTTTGGAACGTCCTGATGCATGCCGCTGCGGCCGGTGGAAACGGCTTTGATCTTGTCGACCACGTCCATACCTTCAACCACTTCTGCGAATACGCAGTAGCCCCAACCCTGCAGGCTTTCGCCGGAGAAGTTCAGGAAGTCGTTGTCAGCCACGTTGATGAAGAACTGCGCGGTGGCAGAGTGAGGTGCCTGAGTACGCGCCATCGCCAGCGTGCCACAGGTGTTTTTCAGACCGTTGTTGGCTTCGTTTTTGATCGCTTCTTTGGTTTCTTTCTGGCGCATGCCAGGTTCAAAACCGCCGCCCTGGATCATAAAACCGTTGATCACACGGTGGAAGATGGTGTTGTTGTAGAAACCTTCGCGGCAGTAGTCCAGGAAGTTTTTAACTGTTTCAGGCGCTTTGTCATCAAAGGTTTTGATTACGATATCGCCATGATTAGTGTGGAAAGTAACCATTTTTGCATCCTGTTCCGTTATTGTGGTACGTCGACCCGCGTTCGGGTCATATATAGGGGCCTGTTATAGCATAACCACAGGATGCGATCACCTTGCATTGTGTGCTGCTTCGGGTTTGAATTACGGGTAGAATACCCGGTTTTCGTCCACACACGTGTTTACATGGAATCTTCGATGTTAAAAATATTTAATACAATGACGCGCCAGAAAGAGGAATTTAAACCTATCCATGCCGGGGAAGTCGGCATGTACGTGTGTGGTATTACGGTTTACGATCTCTGTCATATCGGCCATGGCCGTACCTTTGTCGCGTTCGACGTGGTGTCCCGTTACCTGCGTTTCCTCGGGTATAACCTGAAGTACGTGCGCAACATCACCGATATTGACGACAAAATCATCAAGCGCGCTAATGAAAATGGCGAAAGCTTTGTCGCGCTGGTGGATCGTATGATCGTTGAGATGCACAAAGATTTCGACGCGTTAAACATTTTGCGCCCGGACAGCGAGCCGCGTGCAACCCACCATATTCATGAAATTATCGACATCACTGAAAAGCTGATCGCACGCGGTCATGCGTACGTTGCGGACAATGGCGACGTGATGTTCTCGGTGCCAACCGATCCCACCTACGGCTCGTTGTCCCGTCAGGATCTTGACCAGCTTCAGGCCGGCGCGCGCGTTGACGTGGTCGACGTGAAGCGTAACCCAATGGACTTTGTGCTGTGGAAGATGTCCAAAGAGGGCGAACCAAGCTGGCCATCTCCATGGGGTGAAGGGCGTCCAGGCTGGCACATTGAGTGCTCGGCGATGAACTGCAAACAGCTGGGCAAACACTTCGATATTCACGGCGGCGGTTCAGACCTCATGTTCCCGCACCACGAAAACGAAATCGCGCAGTCCACCTGTGCGCACGGCGGCGAGTATGTGAACTACTGGATGCACTCCGGGATGGTGATGGTTGATCGCGAGAAGATGTCTAAATCGCTGGGCAACTTCTTCACTGTACGTGACGTGCTGAAGTATTACGATGCGGAAACCGTACGTTACTTCCTGATGTCCGGTCACTACCGCAGCCAGCTGAATTACAGCGAAGAGAACCTGAAACAGGCGCGCTCGGCGCTGGAGCGTCTGTACACCGCGCTGCGCGGTACCGACAAGTCCGTGGAGGCTGCGGGTGGCGAGGCGTTCGAGGCCCGTTTTGTTGAGGTGATGAACGATGATTTCAACACGCCGGAAGCCTACTCCGTGCTGTTCGACATGGCGCGTGAAGTCAACCGTCTGAAGTCAGAAGATATGGCGGCAGCGAATGCGCTGGCTTCTCACCTGCGCAAACTCTCTTCCGTGCTCGGCCTGCTGGAGCAGGAGCCGGATGCCTTCCTGCAGAGCGGCGCACAGGCGGATGACGGTGAAGTGGCGGAGATTGAAGCGCTGATTAACGCACGTCTCGAAGCCCGTCAGGCTAAAGACTGGGCGGCAGCAGATGCGGCGCGTAACCGTCTGACCGAGATGGGGATCATCCTGGAAGATGGCCCTCAGGGGACCACCTGGCGCCGTAAGTAATTTTCCTCTCACCCTAACCCTCTCCCTGTGGGAGAGGGCCGGGGTGAGGGCATCAGCGCGCACGCTTTCGCCACCACAACAATCCCATCAGCACCACCCCCGGCAGCCATACCCACAGCAGTTCAGAGATAATCACCTGATGCCCGTACGGCGTGGTGTAGCGAGACAGCGCAAACGGCGCGACCTTGATCACCTGCCACGGCGCAAAGAACCGTTCATCTGACCACGGCCACAGCCAGCCGACGCCTTTCCCGCCGGTGGTGATGGAATCGAGCAGGCTGTGCGACAGCAGCGACACGGTTAAAAACAGCCAGCAGCGCGTCAAACTTGCCCTGAACCATCGTCGCCCGAACAGTACGCAGAGTATCGGCACCACGAAGGCAAACAGCAGTGAATGGGTAAAGCCGCGATGGCCGAAAACGTTGCCGTAAGCAACGCCGAACTTAAACGCCAGCACGTCGGCATCGGGCAGCATTGCGAGCACGACACCGGCGAAAAGCAGGCGGGGAGGGATAACCCGGGTTCCCAGACCTAATCCCAGGCAAAGCGGAACAGCAGCGTGAGTAATAACGGTAGGCATCGTAATTTTCCATGACAAATCATGGCAATATAGCAGCGATTTTGCTGGAACTGACCTGTGCTAAATTCCGATTTTTACGCCGATTCCCGCGCGATAAGCTGGCCGGAGAGGGTAATGCGCTGCGTCTGCAGCTCTGGCTCTTTCAGCTTACGAATGATAAGACCCGCCGCCTGGCGGCCTGTCTCGTCACTGGCGGAGGAGACATAGGTAAACGACGGCGAGGTCAGGTTGACGTGCAGCATATCTTCAAAGCCCACCACTGCGACCTGCTGCGTCAGAAACACGTCTTTTCCCACGGTGCGGCCCACCTGATGAATGCCGCTAATGCAGCCGATCATCGCATCCGGTGAATGGCAGAGCAGGGCGGTGATGGTGTTGTTTTTCTCAAGCAGCTGGCGGGTCGCCATCGCCGCGGCTTGCGTGTCATCGCTGCAGGCCGGGGAGCTTTCATCGCGCCACACCAGCCCGTTCTGGGTCATTGCGCTGCGAAATCCGAGCAGGCGTTGCTCGCGAATAAGGCAGCCTTCCCGCCCGCCAATGTAGGCGATGTTGCGGTGCCCACGTTCAATAAGATAGCGCGCGGCCAGGTTCGCCGCCTGGCGGTTATCGCGCATCACCAGGTTGCATTTTTCGTCCAACAGAGACTGCGAGACCACCACCAGCGGCAGCGGACACTGGCGGATCTGCTCCGGCAGGGTTGAGGAGCGCGTATCAGAGGCGAGATAGATCACGCCCGCCACGCCCTGTTGCTTAAAGGAGAGCAGAGTACGCTCTAAATGTTCCTGATCGTTCAGCGGCTGGCCGAGAAAAACCATATACCCCTGCTTCTCCAGCTCCTGGACGATACTCGCCATGACTTTGATGGAAAAGCTGTCGCTAAAATCACGCAGGATCAGGCCGATCAGGTTGGAGGTGTTGGCGCGAAGGTTGGCAGCGGCAACGTTATGAACATAGCCTAGCGTCGTGATGGCGGCATTGACCTTCTCGATCGTTGCTTCGGAGATTTTCCCTTTCTGGCGCAGCACCAGCGATACGGTAGAGACCGACACCCCCGCGTGCTTTGCGACATCAATGATGCTGACTTTCTTCAAAACCGCTCCCTGAAATTTACCGATTATCAGCCAGATACGACACGTCTCTCAGCCTACAGGAGACGTGTCGTTCCGGCATCTTATTATTTGCCAATCATGGTGGACATGGTCTGGGCGATAAACTGTGCTCTGGCACCGAAAATCACCTGAATACCGTTATCACCCACGAAGACCACGCCGCGCGCGCCGAGCCCGTTCAGGCCATCTTTATCCACCGCATCGCTTTTTGCCACTTCCAGGCGCAGACGGGTGATACAGGAGCCAACGGAGTCGATGTTGTGCGCACCGCCCAGCAGGGTAATGATTTCGGTGGCGAGTTCAGAATCGGATTTATCATCCGCGCTGGCGGTTACTTCGGTACGGCCCGGCGTTTTCACGTCAAAGCGACGGATCACGAAACGGAAGGTGAAGTAATAAATCAGGCCCATCGGAATACCAATGATAATGGCATTGAGGAAGTTGGTCTGATAGCCGTTAAATGACGGCAGGATCCCGAACGACAGATAATCGATAAAGCCTGCTGAGAACGACTTGGCGATATGGGCGTGCAGCAGATACATGGTCATGTACGCCAGACCCGCCATAATGGCGTTGAAGACATAGAGGATCGGCGCAACGAAGATGAACGTGAATTCCACCGGTTCGGTGATCCCCGTCAGGAAGCAGGTGAGTGCCGCAGAGAACAGAATACCGGCCGCGATTTTCTTATTTTTGGTGTGTGCTTCATGATACATCGCCAGACACGCCGCAGGCAGTGCGAACAGCATCAGCGGGAATTCCCCTTGCATGAACTTACCGGCGTTCTGGTAAGTGTCGCTGCTGAAGGATTTCACCCCTTCTTCCAGCATCTTGAACCAGATAGTCTGGTCGCCGTGGATCACCTGGCCCGCCTGAGTGGTGTAATCACCAAATGAATACCAGAAAGAGGGATACCAGATGTGGTGCAGACCGAGCGGGATCAGCGCACGTTCGACCAGGCCGAAGATAAAGGTCGAGGCGGCCTGATTATCGCCGTTCACCACCACGGAGAGCGCGTCGATACCGGCCTGGATGTGTTGCCAGACGTAGGGCAGCAGCAGGCCGAGCAGGAACGAGAGAAACGCCGTGGCAATCGCCACAAAGCGTTTGCTGGAGAAGAAGCCGAGGAACTCCGGCAGTTGCATAGTGTGGAAACGGTTATAGCACCACGCCGCCAGAATACCGCAGATCAGCCCGCCAAAGACGCCCATCTGCAGCGTCGGGATGCCGACCACCATAGCGTATTTTCCGCCCTGAGAGGCCATTTCCGGCGTGATGCTCAGCACGGTACTGATGGTGATATTGGTGACAAACACCGAGACGGCGGCAGACAGCGCGGCAATGCCGGATTCCGATGCCAGACCTACGGCGGAGCCAATGGCAAACAGCATCGGCAGGTTATCAAAGATAACCCCACCCGCGTTCATCATCAGCGGCAGGTGAAACTTATCGCCAAAGGCCAGCAGCAGGCCCGCAGCGGGAAGCAGTGAAATTGGCAGCATTAAGGCGCGACCAATCATCGATAACTTAGACAGCGATTTAACAAACCCTGATATCAGACTCATGCTGATTTCCCCCGAGAAGCGCTTTTTTTGGCGCTGTTATTGTAAGTAGAACGTTTTAGTAGAACGTTCTACTTATCGTGGGCAAAGCGTGAAAAACGCGCAACTCAATTTTCACTTTTCAGCAGATGAAATAGTGATTATTTGAAGTTGATCGATAATTAACCGTGATGGGTATGGGGGGATTGTCATCCCCTCTCCCTGTGGGAGAGGGTTAGGGTGAGGGCATCAAACGACTCAGGCCGTAACCGTCACGCTCTGGCCGTCAAAGCTGACAGTCTGACCGGCAACAATCTTGCAGCGCTTACGGGTTTCTACCACGCCGTCGACGAAAACCTGCCCGTCGGCAATCACGATCTTGGCCTGCGCGCCGCTTTCGCTCCAGCCTTCCAGCTTCAGCAGATCGCACAGTTCAACGTGTGGGTGTTTACCTAATGAAAATGTCGCCATGTTACGCGTCCTCTACGTCGTGATACTCCTCGCATGCCTGCAAGGTATTCTGAATCAGGGTGGCAACGGTCATCGGGCCTACGCCGCCCGGCACCGGGGTGATGTAAGAGGCACGCGCCGCGGCGTCTTCGTAAACCACGTCGCCGACCACTTTGCCGTTTTCCAGACGGTTAATCCCGACGTCCACGACAATTGCCCCTTCCTTAATCCATTCCCCTGGAATGAAGCCTGGCTTACCGACCGCGACGATCAGCAGATCGGCGTTCTCAACGTGATGACGCAGGTTCTTGGTGAAGCGGTGGGTCACGGTGGTGGTGCAGCCGGCCAGCAGCAGCTCCATGCTCATCGGACGGCCCACGATGTTGGAGGCGCCAATCACTACGGCATTCAGACCGTAGGTGTCGATGTTATAACGCTCCAGCAGCGTCACGATACCGCGCGGGGTGCAGGGACGCAGGCGCGGCGCGCGCTGGCACAGACGGCCAACGTTGTACGGGTGGAAACCGTCCACGTCTTTATCCGGCGCGATACGCTCCAGCACC
Organism: Enterobacter sp. WCHEn045836; assembly: GCF_003965585.1. Classification (NCBI taxonomy): domain Bacteria; kingdom Pseudomonadati; phylum Pseudomonadota; class Gammaproteobacteria; order Enterobacterales; family Enterobacteriaceae; genus Enterobacter; species Enterobacter sp. WCHEn045836. Next base: position 23,936 of record NZ_RXPT01000012.1, on the reverse strand, counting down.
TTCACGTTGTCGATGCCTGCCGGCAGCGGCAGCTGGACCAGAATACCGTCGATCTCTTTATCGGCATTCAGGGTGTCAATAAGTTCCAGCAGTTCTGCTTCGGTGGTGGTTTCTGGCAAATCGTAAGAGCGGGAGACGAACCCCACCTCTTCACACGCTTTGCGCTTGCTGCCGACATAAATCTGCGATGCCGGGTTGCTACCAACCAGCACAACGGCGAGCCCTGGTGCGCGAAATCCAGCCGCTTTACGCGCCTTCACTTTTTCCGCGACCTCAGAGCGAACCTGCTGCGCAATCGTTTTACCGTCAATAATCTTTGCTGCCATCAGAGAGAAGATTCCGTCTGTAACGTTTGAAAGGGGGGATGGCCTGTATTTTGTCAGAAGCGAGCGCCGCTGTCAGTCACCCTTTGCGAGTTTTCCTCCGGCGGGCGTAAAGACCCTTCCCGGATGATGGTCAATTTCTTAGGCGGGATTAGGATGTGACCTGGTAAAATGGCAGCGTTTTGACATATTTAAAAATAGTTTCCTGAGCTACTTTGTCTCCTCCGAAATAAGCTTTCAATTTTTCAATTGAACGTATTTCTTATTCCCGATTATTCGCGGGAAGGGTTATTTACATTTTAAAGGAATAGACATGAAACTCAGCAACATTGCTTCTACTGTTATTGCTTCACTGGCCCTGGTCGCGGGTGCCGCTCACGCTGCGGATCCGGTTACGCCAGTTTCTGTAAATGGCGGTACCGTGCATTTTAAAGGTGAACTGGTTAATGCTGCATGTTCAGTAAATACCGATTCTTCCGAGCAGACTGTTAATCTCGGTCAATACCGTACCGCGAAATTCACCAAAGTGGGTGACACGACGTCTAATATTCCATTCACCATCGAACTGAACGATTGCGATCCGCTGGTGGCGAAAACGGCTGCTGTAGCGTTTACCGGTCAGATCGACGCGACCGACAAAACCCTGCTGGCAGTGACTTCCGGTAGCAACGACAACACCGCGAAAGGTGTTGGTATCGAGATCCTCGACAGCAAATCCAGCGTTCTGACCCCAGACGGTGCCACCTTCTCTGCAGCGCAGAACCTGATCCAGGGTACCAACACCCTGAACTTCAGCGCGCGTTATAAAGCAACGGCGGCGACCACTGAACCAGGCCAGGCGAACGCTGACGCCACTTTCGTTATGAAATACGAATAATTCCTCCGTACAGGGATGTTTTGGCCTCACGGATGAGGCCCGTTATACGCTCAGGCCAGGAACGAAGGATGACAAGGACAGGAACACTACTGCTGTTAACCCTTGCGATGGCTTCTCAGGCATTCGCCCATACGGTGGTGATTGACGGCGGCAAAGTACACCTCAGAGGTGAACTGCTGAACGGCGGCTGCGCCGTGGCGCCGGACAGCCAGAATATGCGCATCGACATGGGGCAGTACCGAACCAACTCATTTTCCGGGGTGGGCAGTTTTTCCACGGTTAATGTGCCTTTCACCGTGCGGCTGCTGGATTGCAGCGTGGATGTCTCACGCACCGTCGGGATCCAGTTTCAGGGCATCACGCCCGCAGAAGATCCGCAGGTTTTTCTGGCGACATCGCGGCCAGGTGAAACACCCATCAGCAGCGGGGTGGGGCTGGCGCTCTTTGACGAACAACAGCGTCAGATTATCCCCAACGCCACGGCGGTCAGCTGGTTGCCGATTGAGACCCGCGAGCTTGCGTTTCATTTTAGCGCCCGTTATCGCGCTATTTCCGAACACCTTGTACCAGGCAATATTCAGTCGGATGTCTGGTTTACGTTGATTTATCCATAACACCTGCGAACACATTATTAAAGGTACGGTTTTGATGAATACGCTAATTAAACCAGGACTGATTTTATCGTTTATTTTAATGATGGTTTCTGCATGCGCGAATGCGTCCGGTGGTATTGCTCTCGGAGCCACGCGTGTTATTTATCCGGCAGATGCTAAACAAACTTCACTGGCGATCACCAACAGCAACAAACAAGAACGCTATTTAATAAACGCATGGATCGAAAATGCGAACGGGCAAAAGGAAAAGACCTTTGCCGTTACGCCTCCGCTGTTTGTCAGTGAACCGGACAGCGAAAACACCCTGCGCATTATTTATGCCGGCCCCGAGCTGCCCGCCGATCGTGAATCGCTCTTTTACATGAACGTGAAAGCGATCCCGTCAGTGAACAAAGCCAAAACCGAAAACAACAACGTGCTGCAACTGGCCATCCTGTCGCGTATCAAGCTGTTTGTGCGCCCGAACAATCTGGCGATGCAGCCGGAAGAGGCGCTCTCTCAGTTGCGCTTTGAGCGTGTTGGCACCCATCTGAAGATCAGCAACGCGTCACCGTATTACATCACGCTGGTCAATCTGAAGCTGGGCGGTCAGACGCTGGACAACATTATGATCGCGCCAAAGAACTCGGCGCAGCAGACGCTGCCGGCCGGCGCGGGCGGTACGCTCTCCTGGCAGAGCGTTAATGACTACGGTGCCATTACTCCGGCGCGTAGTGTCAACCTGTGAGCAGAGTCAGGGCGATGAATAATCATCAATGGCGTTACTGCCCGGTTGCACTGGCGCTGATGGCAACGCTCTGGCCGCAGGCGGGCTGGAGCGAAAGCTACTTTAACCCGGCCTTTTTGTCCGACGATACCGCCAGCGTGGCGGATTTATCGCGTTTTGAACAAGGTCATCAGCAGGCACCCGGCGTGTATCGCGTGGATATCTGGCGTAACGATGAGTTTATCGCGACCCAGGACGTGCGCTTTGAGCAGGCCGACGATACGCCCCCGGTCGCGGGTGGGCTGGCGCCGTGCATCACGCGTAAAATGCTCGAGCGGTTTGGCGTTAACATCGCCGCGTTTCCCGATCTCGTTAACGTGCAGGGCGATACCTGTGTCCCGCTGGCAAAAGCGATCCCCGGGAGCCTGGTCGCGTTTAACTTCGCCTCACAGCGTCTGAATATCAGTCTGCCGCAGGTGGCGATGCAGAACAGCGCCCGTGGCTATATCCCGCCTGAACAGTGGGATGAAGGGATCCCCGCCGCGCTGTTGAACTACAGCTTTACCGGCAACCGGGGAAGCGAGGACGACAGCTACTATCTGAACCTGCAGAGCGGGCTGAACTATGGCGCCTGGCGTTTACGCAATAACGGTGCCTGGCGTTATACGCAGAACAACGGCCAGCGGCACAGTAACTGGCAGAACATTGGCACCTGGGCGCAGCGTACCGTCATTCCCCTCAAAAGCGAACTGGTGCTGGGCGACAGCAATACCGGCAATGATGTCTTTGACAGCGTCGGTTTTCGCGGCGGGCGGCTGTTCTCGTCCGACAGCATGTACCCGGACAGCCTGCAGGGCTACGCGCCAACCGTGCGCGGTATCGCCCGGACGCCAGCCAAAGTGGTCGTTCGCCAGAACGGCTACGTTATCTATCAGAGCTACGTCCAGCCTGGTGCGTTTGCCATCACCGATCTGAACCCCACCTCCTCAAGCGGCGATCTGGAGGTGACGGTGGAAGAGAAAGACGGTAGCCAGCAACGCTATACCGTGCCGTACTCCACCGTGCCGCTGCTGCAGCGTGAAGGACGCTGGAAATATGACCTCGTGGCAGGGGATTACCGCAGCGGTAACAGCGATCAGGACACGCCGTTCTTTACCCAGGGCACGCTGATTACCGGTCTTGCCAATGGCTTCACCCTGTACGGCGGTACGCAGCTGGCGTCGCGTTATACCGCAGTGGCCATTGGTGCCGGGAAAAACCTCGGTGACTGGGGCGCGGTGTCCGTCGATGTCACCCATGCCCGCAGCCAGCTGGCGGACGACAGCCGCCATGAAGGCCAGTCCCTGCGTTTCCTGTATGCAAAATCACTTAACGGATTCGGCACCAACTTCCAGCTGCTGGGATATCGCTACTCCACGAAAGGGTTTTACACCCTGGATGATGTGGCCTGGCGTTCGATGGAAGGCTATCAGTATGCCGACAGCCAGGATGATGACGGCGTGCCGGACGTGCAGAGCTATCACAACCTGACATGGAATAAAAAAGGGCGCTTCCAGCTCAATATCTCTCAGTCGCTGGGTGATTACGGCTCAGTCTATGTTTCCGGCAGCGAGCAGACCTACTGGGGCACCAGCCAGTCGAACCTCTGGTATCAGCTCGGCTATGCCGGGGGCGTAAAAGGGATCAACTACTCCCTGTCATGGTCGTGGAACAAGTCCGTCGGGATCGAGGGCACGGACCGGATCGCGTCGTTTAACGTCTCGGTGCCGTTCAGCCTCTTTACCCGTCAGGGGTATCGCCGGGACAGTGCCATCGACCGCGCCTACGCCACGGCGTCAGCCAGCCGCAACAGCGACGGTGATACCAGCTGGCAAACCGGGGTCAGCGGCACCCTGCTGGAAGATCGCAACCTGAACTACAGCGTTACGCAGGGGCACACCAGTACCAACGGCTCAAGCGGTAGCGCCAGTGCGAACTGGCAGGCGACCTACGGCACGCTGGGTGTGGGCTACAACTACGCGCGCGATCAGCACGATCTCAACTGGCAGCTCGCCGGTGGGGTGGTGGGCCATGCCGACGGTGTCACCTTCAGCCAGCCGCTGGGGGATACCAACGTCCTGATTAAAGCGCCGGGAGCATCGGGCGTCAGCGTGGAAAACCAGACCGGGGTGAAAACCGACTGGCGAGGCTACGCGGTGATGCCGTATGCCACCGTCTACCGCTATAACCGCGTGGCGCTGGATACCAACTCCATGAGTAACAACACCGACATCGAAAATAACGTCAGCAGCGTGGTGCCGACCAAAGGCGCGCTGGTGCGCGCCAGCTTCGATACCCGTATTGGCGTGCGTGCCCTGCTGACCGTGACGCGCGGCAACCAGCCAGTGCCGTTTGGTGCCGTGGTCCGTGAAACCCAGAGCGGGGTCACCAGCATGGTGGGCGATGACGGGCAGATTTACCTGAGCGGCCTGCCGCTGGAAGGGGAGTTGCTTATTCAGTGGGGCAATGGGATGCAGTCCCAGTGTCGTGCGCACTATCGTTTATCGCCTGAAAGCCAAAACCAGGCCATTACCATGGCGGGGGCAAGCTGTGACCGTTAACAGGAACCCAAAGATGCGCAGTTTACGCAATGTGTTTAGCTTAGCGCTGCTCTGCAGCACGATGCCCGCGTGGGCGACGGTCTGCCAGAACTCTACGGGCGTGGCAAAGGATATCTCGTACGATCTTTCAAACGTCTTTAACAGTTCCAATAACAAACCGGGGCAGATTGTGACCCTTGCGCAAAAATCCGGGCTGGTAGGCGTTAATGCTATTTGCCCCAGAGGCACAACCGGGAAGTCGACGATGCGTAGTTACGTCACCAGCCTGCCGATAACGACGGTGATTGATAGCTATAAGTATGTGAAGCTGAATGACTACCTTGATGGTGCAATGCAGATCCACGATGACTACGCGGGCACCTTCTACCCGCCGGCAAACTACATCCAGATGGGGCAGCACCCTAACGTTCCGAACAACAAGGCGTTTCCTGTCACCGATTCGAAGCTGGTCTTTCGTCTGAGAGTCACGCGGCGGTTTATCAACATGGTGGTGATCCCTCAGCAAACCATGTACACCGTCTATGTGACCACCACGTCATCCGACCCGCTGAATACCCCGGTGTATACCATTAGCTACAGCGGCACCATTCAGGTACCTCAAAGCTGTGCGATTAATGCCGGGCAGGTGGTGGAATTTGATTTTGGTGATATTGGCGCGTCGTTGTTCAGCCAGGCGGGGGCCGGCAATCGTCCTCAGAATGTCTCACCCCAAAGCAAAACCATTGCCATTAAGTGCACCAATGTGGAGGCCAATGCGTATCTGACGATGCGCATCGAGGCGGAAAAAATCTCGGGTAATGCGCTGGTTTCCGATAACCCGGATTTAGGGTTTGTCGTGGCTAACGATAGCGGTACGCCTCTGACGCCTAATAACCTGAACAGTAAAATTCCGTTCCGCCTGGATGACAGTGCCCAGGCGCAGGTCGGGATCCGGGTCTGGCCGGTGAGCATTACGGGGAATAAGCCAGCAGAAGGCCGGTTCACCTCTCGCGGCTATCTGCGCGTGGATTACGATTAAGGGGGAGAGATGCGGAACTGGAAATGGCCTTTCGCTGTGCTGGCCCTGACGATGTGTCAGGCAAATGCGTGGTCAGCCACAGCGCTGGGCGAGATCAATATTCAGATGTACGGCAATATCGTTGATTTTACCTGCGTGGCAGAGGGTAACGACAGCGACAAGACTGTTACGCTGGGCACCTGGCCGACAAAACAGCTCAGCACCACGGGGAGTCGTACGCAGCCCATGCCTTTTACGCTAAAGCTAACCGGCTGTCCGCCAGGCGCGGCATCGATTACGTTTTCCGGGAAAACGGACGGGAGTGACAGCGGATTGCTGGCGCTGAACGATGCCAGCACGGCGAATAACGTCGCGGTGGAGATCAGGGATGCGGATAAAACGCGTCTGGCGTTGCAGCAGGCCAGCCAGCCGGTGACGGTGGATGCGCAGGGAAATGCCGTGCTGTCATTCTATGCTAATTATATTGCCACTGCGGATAACCCCCAGCCCGGGCGCGCCGATGCGGATGCTACCTTTATGATTAATTATAATTAGCGCTGACCGCACTCCCTGCAGCTCAGATAAACTGCAGGGAGTGAATTCAGGTTATAGCAGCTCGTGTGCCTTGGCGTAATCGATTAATTCCACAATGCTTTGCACGCCGAGCTTGGAATAAATATTGGATTTGTGCGCGCTAATGGTTTTGTTACTTAATAGTAGTTGTTCAGCAATTTCCTTATTCGATAATCCATTCGCCAGATAGCGCAATACCGTGACCTCGCGATTCGATAATGGCATATCTGCCGCCATCCCTTTCCCTGAACCCAGATGATTAATAAAGTTCAGCGTTTCTGACGGGAAAAAAGAATAGCCCATCAGGATCATTTCCACAGCGTTGTAGATCTCACCTAAATCTTTTCGTTTACTGACAAACCCATTTGCACCGGCACGAATGGCGCGCCCCGCGTAAAAGGATTCCGATTTGGAAGAGAGGAACAAGACCTTGATGTCTTTGTTTAAGTTTCTGATTCTTTTCAGTAAAGCGAAGCCATCGGTGCCCGTGAGTTCAATGTCCAGGATCACCAGATCGATGGCGTGATTGCGGATACAGTCAAGGACTTCGTGGCTGTCGCCAGACTTCAGTTTGACTGTGATATTTTTATTTTTCTGTAGCAGGACTTCTATCGACATTCTGACGATAGGGTGTTCGTCCATAATGATAACGGATGCCGGTTTCATTTTTTATGCCTCAGATTGTTAAAAGCGTTATGCTGAGTTTGGTTCAAACTCTCGAAATGCCGGAAGGATAAATTTGCAGATCCTTATAGGGTGGTATTTCCCTGGAAAGAGCGAAAGCATCCTTGTTAACGTAGCGGTAATGTCATTGCCTCAGCGCGGTCTTCTCATTTGGCTGGTATCGGCAAAAAGGTTTTTCTTATTCATATTTGGTACGCGTCTTATTATACCGTGTAAGTTTTTTCCGAAAAGCCTGCAGATTAATTCACAATTATTGGTTTGTATTATCTTCTGGATCTGAATGGCTATTTTTTTAATTTTAGCGGAAATATCCTGTTATTCCATTTACCGCATCTTTTCATCTTTATGTAATAACAAAAAATAACAGATACCACTATATGTTGCAAAATTGTTAATGAAATAGCGGGGCAGTAAAACGTCTCAGCTGCTGCTGAAGTGGCGTGAATTTGCACAGATAGCGCGTCTCATCCTCATCCCGATGCCTCTCCCCGATATCAGAAAAATACTATGCCGGAAGAGCAAAATCTTCTGCGACCTTCACTTTGTGCGCCTGGCACATGCAGCCAAATTGCTTGTTTTTACATCATTATCATCCTGTTAACGGAACCATCAATCCCTTAACGCATGGATGAAAGTGCTGCACTTTACGTATTCTTTGATATTTCACGTGGTTCAGAGTCAAAAATTAGGAATAGTTGTAATTTCGACTTTAGTGTTAACAGTTAACATTAAATTAACATTTTTGGTAAGTAATTTCCTAAAGGCCTTTAGGAAAGAAGGGGTTAGGTTAAGAGTAAAACGAGCAGTCGGAGAGATTATTGAGAAGATGCAGCAGTTCCTGGCGATGGCTCAGCCCGAGCTTTACCAGAATGCAGCTCAGGCGATAGATAATGCGGCTATAGGGGCGGTTCTGCAGCAGGGCGATCTGACGTAGCGTCTTCCCCCGCGAGAGCTCCTGTAAAATGGGCCACTCGCCACGCGAGAACCACTCTTTACTGGAGCCCTGCGGGGGGCTGATATCCATCAGGCTGTGCTGGAGCGCCGCCGCCGTTGACTGGCGTTCGAGGACATGAAACGGACCTGCCGCTTTGCAGAACAGACGGGTGTCATAATTATCCGCCCTGACCAACAGATACGGCGTCAGATACGGCGGATATAGGCTGTGTCTTCGCAGCTGATCCAGCTTTTCCATAAGCGCCGTGGTACGGCTTTCAATATCCACCACCAGACGGGCAGCAGGCCACTGGTTCAGCGCCTGAAAGGCATCATCCAGCGTCGGGTAATCGCTACAGCTGCTCAGGGGAAACTGACCGTTCAGAAAACCGGTGCGCAGGAAATGATCTTCCGTGACCAGAATAATAAAGGGCGCGTCTGTTTTGCGGTGCTGGTGGATGGACTGGCTCAAAAATTCGAGTCGGTCGAAAAAGGGGGGAGCAAAAGGCGAGTGCGTAAATCCCAGTGCATCACTTCCTGTACGCCGCCGCCGGTAACGGCGCACTGTCATTCGCATGGCTTCCCTCCTGGAAATGGCTTTTTATTCCTCCGGCCATTTCCAGGACGGCCAGTAGTACCCCTGGCCGAGTCCTGCTCCTGCCTGTTGTGCCCGGATACGATCCTTTTCAGTCTCAATACCTTCAATAAGCACCTTGTCGGCAAGCTGAAAGCAACGTGTTACCAGTTGCCCGAGCGCAGGGGGGGCGCGTAAACGCCAGAATGCTTCCTTATCGATTTTTATGCCGGTTAACGGCAACCGGCAGGACAGAAATGGTTGGACGGTTACTTCATCAATATCGTCCAGCCAGATACCGTGACCTTGCCTTCTGAGCTGTTGCAGTCGCTGGAGAACGTCCTGCCGCTTTGCGTCAGACAGCGCCAGAAAGCGTGCCGGGTCGACAATTTCAATATTCAGCGGTGCGGCATGCAACCGGATAAGCCGTTGAAAAGCGTCCGGCTGTGTGAATACGGTTATCGGCAAATTGACGTAAAGATTATGACAGTGCGGGGCCTTTTTTAGCGCGGCAAGTTGCGCTTCAAGCAGCGCAATTGACCACTCCGCAGACCGATCGGTGAAAAATGCCTCGCTTTGCTCTGTTGCTGACAGGACGCTCAACACTTCCACCCCAACCTGGCGCTGCGAGGAGAGGGCGACGATAGGCTCAAGTTTGATGCCCGCAATGTCCTGAGAGAGGTGCTGTAAGCCGGGGGACGTATCGATCAGGTTTTGCGCTGTCACTCCATTGTCCTGTTGTCTGTCAGCCTCCAGGCGGCCGGGATACCTCACACTAGTGTGACGAGCTGGCGCTCAGGAAAACAGCAGGCGTTACTTAAATGCAGCTAAGCCTTTTCGCAGTGCTAAAGTGTACGGAAGAAAAGCGGGGAATGTTGAAAAAACAGTCATATTTACAATCAACTAGCCCTATTCAGGGTCGAATACGGAAAAGGCATTGACTCACCTGCCATTGACCGTATAATTCTTCGCGTTTCACCACCGCGAAGTTCACTCTTCTCAGTGCGCCCTTAGCTCAGTTGGATAGAGCAACGGCCTTCTAAGCCGTAGGTCGTAGGTTCGAATCCTACAGGGCGTGCCATTTAATATCAGGCATTTACACGTCTTTCGCTCCCTCCTGATTACCCTTGTGGGACAAACTTGGGACATCAACCCCAAAAAGTTAGCCAATTTGCTTAGCATGCTCAGTTAAATGATTATGTGCTAAGTGGGCATAGCGACGGACCATTTCGATACTTTCCCAGCCATCCATTTACCGCAATACAGATACCGGAACGCCAGCCTGAAAAGACCCTTACTTTTGTACATCCAGATAATGGGAAGCCTGTGTCGATATCATCGTCAGGAACTGCTTTGCGGTAATCCCCCATAAAGACGGGTTAAAATCGAACTTATATAAGTTGAGAAACTCAAGCTCCACATCGTCATTTCTGTTGATGAAGTTATTGCAATCCTCAATCAGCCCCTTTGCATTTTCTGGCCCTTCGCATTTCAGATATTCCTCCATCACCTCTTCGATGGTCTCGCCAAACAGGTCATAATCTTGGTTAAAGTAAGCACCCATTAGGTGATCTAAAAATTTATTAATCATGATTTATCTCAGTACCGGGAAAGCAGTCAGTACATAGTAAGGTTTGTTGTTATACAACTGGAGTTCAAGAACAACGCGCATTTTATGCGATTTGATCATGGGACCAGTCGCAGACTCAATGCCAAAGCCAATTTCCTTGCCTGCAAAAAAATCGATGTTCAATTTTGAGCCAGCTCGTGCAGTTTTGGCCCAGTTAGCTACATAAGACGCGTTAAATTTCAGCGCACGGGAAATGGCATCCTCAGCAATGCGTCTGTTATAGAAAGTACTACTTCCTGAGAGCGTGGGTCTGTTGGTTAATCGTGTTCTGAGGTCTGCTTCACTTAACCCTACATGGCGGGAGAGCGTATGACCACCGGGTTTATATCCAGCAGCAGATTCATGTTCAATAAGTCTAATTCTGCCGACACGAACCGATGCGACGCGGACAGCACCGAGGGTAAGACCAAAAGCCACTGGCACCGCGATATCGACAGTCAATCCAATATGAATTGCGGTATTTTCATCAGCTCCAAGATGGCGGGCGGTATCAACAGCTAACTGGTACGCCGCTGTCCGGGTGTCTCGGCCAGAAAGAGTCTGGTCAATAGCGGCATTGAGGCTATCGAGGCCATGCGCACCAACGACAATGCAAGCCGCTTTGGTTAACGTCGTTGGGTCTGGAGCTGCGCACAGAATTGTCGCCCCTGCGAGTTCAACAGTACTCATTGCTACACTGAGTCCGCCCAACAACCGATTCTGCAGTGTTTCTGCTTCAGTTACTGTTTTATCAGATAACACTGCAGCCATCTGAACCGGAGACATAACTACCTGTAATCCTTCACCCACACTAATGCTCCGTTTATGTTATTTCTCAATGATAAAAAGTAATAGTGCGTTACGCAAAAAGCGCTGTCGTCTGCCTGGCACAATCAAATCGACACACCGGTTAATCATCCAATATCAGTTTGAGTTTTTCTTCTCATTACTGGACCAGCAACTGCTGATATTCCGTTCAGAGCAGAATTCAGCTATCTCACTTCCAAAGGCTTTTCGTGTTTTTTCGAGATTAAGGGGTGTCACATGGCTGTTTACCCCATTGTTTTTCCAGTACTTAAAGTAAATTTTTTCTCCATCATCATTCAGTTCTGCTTGAGATTTTGCTGGCGTTGCAGGTTCTTTTGTTGAGGTGACGGAATGAGGAACGGCATCAGCAAAATGTCGAAAAAATTTTGCTGTACTGAAAGGGTTTTTTGGGTCGTACTCAATGCCCAAAACACGACATAAATCGTTATATGCCGATTTAGGTTGTAAGAAAGGATCGATTGAATAGCCTGGCTTGACATTTACCACGAAACAACACTTTTCTCCTATAGCGCCGAAAAGTAGCTTGTATGGGGAGCCATCGGTGAAAAACAGCACATCAAAGACTACCTGATTATGTCTGTACTGAAACTGAGTCCGGGTAACACCATTTTGCCTCATATTTTTATGTAGTTCTTTCAGTCCTGAAATCTGCATGGTAACTCCTCAGTTCTAATGTCTTGTTTAATATGACTAATTATTCTTACGTATTATGTGATCTGCCTCATTTTCGATGAGTTTGTGGCCGGATAAATATCTGATTTTTCTCGTTACGTTGAGGGGCTCCCCCCGCGTATGACTCTTTTGCTCAGTCGCTGGCATGGTCGAGTGAAAACTGATGGGTTGCAGGTTCAGATCCAGCATTGTCATCTGGAATCAAAACTCTCCCATCACACCAGCATTGCTTGAACTGAAACATATCCCTGCTTAACTCAATGGTGATTAATCCTGTGATGAGGGTTCACCTGTGGCATATGTCGACAAAGCACTTCGGTTTAATCCGGCCTCACCTGTTTTTCAGGAAAATCTGCACAACGTGTATCACCATATGCGCAACCACCAACCTGTGGCGCGCATCGGGAAAACGTGGGTACTCACTCGCTACAAGGATGTTTATCAGGCGCTGAAAGAGCGCGCGTTTATCTCTTCAGGGATACCTGAAGACGTCCATCGCGCACTGGAAAAAGAACGTTTTAGCCTGTCGCCCCCTTTACTGTCCCTGCTTTATGGCATCGTGCTGTTTGAAGATGGTGGCGTCCATCGCATGCACCGTCAGGCGTTACAGTCACTGTTCATGGGCGAATCATGGGAGGCGTTAACCACTATCATCACTCGCGAATCACAGTCGCTGGTGGCTGGGCTCTCAACCGCGTATCCCTTTGATGGTATTCGCCAGATTGCGGCTCCTCTCTGGGGAAAACTGTTTTCTGCATGGCTCAATCTGCCAGATGAACTGCAGGCCGTGGTGGAAGAGGAGAAAAGCGCCATTCGTCTTTTACTGGATCCCAGTTCCATCGACAGACAGGGTCTTGAACGCCTGTTAAAGGCACTTTCCCATCTGGATGAGGGGTTTAGTCAGCTCGCGCAGGCGCACAGAAAAGGTTACGACTCTCTTTTTTATCGCAGCTTGCTTAACGGGTACGGTGGAGATGATGATGCGCTCAGGGAACGCTTCAGTACTGATTGCGTCACTATGCTCATCGGTGGCAGTGAAACCAGTGAGGCGCTCACCGGGAATCTGCTGTATATGCTTGCACAGCATCCTGAGTTACAGGAACGCGTGCAGGATAATACTGTGCGGATGAAAGATATCGTCAGCGAAACCATGCGCTTTGAATCTCCGTTGCAGATGGGACGGCGAAAGGTTGCGGCTCCCGTGGAGTTTCTGGGGCGTAAGCTCAACGTGGGGGATAACGTGTTGCTCTGTCTTGGGTCTGCCAACCGGGATGAAACCGTCTTTGAAGAGGCAGGGCGCTTTATGCCCGACAGAAAAAATGTGCAACGCCAGCTGGGATTTGGCGCCGGTGTACACCAGTGTATTGGACAACTGCTGGCGCAATGTCAGGCGGAAAATCTGGCGATGGCTGTCAGTGAGCGAGGGATTATCGCCCTGGAGGACGAGGCGAAATGGTCGAACGGAAGCCTGATTCTGAGAACGCTGGAAAGCCTGCCTGTGAAAATCATCTGATTGTCGTTCTATATGGGTTCCGCTAATGCATGGGAACCCGTCAATGGATGGCAAAAAACACCGTTTTTATACTGAACGTTATCACTCCGTCATTCCGTGAAATTTAATACCTTAATAATAAATAGAAGACTAATTAATTATTATTTCCAGGCCTTAAGGTTTTCTTAATATTTAATTTCCCCTTCTTATTAATTTAGTTTTTTATCAGTTTAAATCTGGCAATAAAGAAATTTTACACTTTTACGCTTAAACTGGATTGATACTTATTATCATTAGTATTGTTGTATGCTTTAATCCTGTCCCACACAGCCCTTTGTTGTTTATCACGTTGGTCTATTAAGGATATGTTCATGAATTCTCGCCTGCTGTCATGCTTCTCGCTTGCCCTGTTGTCTTCATCACTTTTCCTTTCAACTCAATCGGTTGCCGCTGATAACAACGAAGGTATCGTTGTTTATAACGCGCAGCATGAAAATCTGGTGAAGTCGTGGGTAGACGGTTTTACCAAAGAAACGGGTATTAAGGTCACGCTGCGTAATGGCGATGACAGCGAGCTGGGCAACCAGCTGGTGCAGGAAGGCAGCGCATCACCTGCGGACGTATTTTTGACTGAAAACTCGCCGTCAATGGTGCTGGTTGATAACGCCAAACTGTTTGCGCCATTAGATGCAGAGACATTAAAGCAGGTACCGGCGGAATATCGCCCGGCACACGGCCGCTGGATCGGGATTGCCGCTCGCAGCACGGTGTTTGTCTATAACCCGAAAAAACTGAGCGAGCAGCAACTGCCAAAATCGCTGATGGATCTTGCTAAACCCGAGTGGAAAGGCCGCTGGGCTGCTTCTCCGTCAGGTGCCGATTTCCAGGCGATCGTCAGCGCAATGCTGGCCCTGAAAGGCGAGCAGGCCACCCTTGAGTGGCTCAAAGCGATGAAAGCCAATTTCGTTGCCTATAAAGGCAACAGCACGGTGATGAAAGCCGTTAACGCCGGTCAGATTGATGGCGGGGTGATTTATCACTACTACCGTTTTGTCGATCAGTCCAAAACGGGTGAAAACAGCAAAAACACTAAGCTCTACTACTTTAAACACCAGGATCCGGGCGCCTTTGTTAGCCTCTCTGGCGGCGGCGTGCTGGCGTCCAGCAAACACAAAGCGCAGGCTCAGGCCTTCATCAAATACATCACCGGCAAAGAAGGTCAGGAGAGCCTGCGCACCAACAACGCCTTCGAATATGCGGTGGGCGTGAACGCGGCCTCTAACCCGAAACTGGTGCCGCTGAACGAGCTGGATGCACCGAAAGTAGAACCTTCCACGCTTAACAGTAAAAAAGTTATCGAGCTGATGACGCAAGCTGGCCTGCTGTGATCCTGAGAGTAAAGTGAACGTCCTATGTCTGGTCTGAGTCTCGACATCGGCAAAAACAGAGTGCGGGAGCCTGCCCGCAGGCGTCCTGCGCTGCCGATGGTTGCGTTAGCTGTCCTGTTTTCATTAATGGCGCTTCTGCCTTTGGGCTTTATCATTGCCATAGGCATTGAGACGGGCTGGGAAACCATTAAGGCGCTGGTGTTCCGCCCGCGTGTTGCTGAACTGCTCAGCAACACGCTGTGGCTGACGGCCTTAGCGGTGCCACTCTGTATCGTCACCGGCGTGGCGATAGCCTGGCTGACGGAACGTACTCAGCTCGCCGGGCGGAGGATCTGGTCTGCGCTGGCGGTGGCCCCGCTGGCTATTCCTGCGTTCGTACAAAGCTACGCCTGGGTGAGCGTGGTGCCTTCCATGCATGGGCTTTCTGCGGGCGTGTTTCTCTCCGTGTTAGCCTATTACCCGTTTATCTATATGCCCGTGGCGGCGGTGTTGCGCCGTCTTGATCCAACGCTTGAAGATGTTGCCGCTTCGCTCGGCACGCCGCCGTGGCGGGTCTTTTTTCGCGTGGTGTTACCGCAGCTTAAGCTCGCGATTTGCGGCGGTGCGCTGCTTGTGGCGCTGCATCTGCTGGCGGAATATGGCCTGTACGTGATGATCCGCTTTGATACCTTCACCACCGCTATCTACGACCAGTTCCAGTCGACATTCAGTGGCCCGGCGGCAAATATGCTGGCGGGTGTGCTGGCGCTATGCTGTCTGGCCATCTTGCTGCTGGAAGGGGTCACCCGCGGGAAAGCCCGCTATGCGCGCATAGGCGCAGGGGCGGCACGTGAACAGACGCGCTGGCCGCTGAAGCCTGTTGCAGCGGCGTTGGGCCAGCTGTTTTTCCTCGTACTGATTATGCTGGCGCTGGGCGTACCGCTCATTGTGCTGTGTCGCTGGATATGGCTTGGCGGCGTACAGAACTGGATGAGCGCCGATCTCTGGCACTCGCTGCGCCAGACGCTGATGCTCGGCGTGGGCGGCGCGCTGCTGACCACCGGCTGTGTCATTCCCATCGCCTGGCTCGGTATTCGTTACCCGCACCGCATTTTCCGGATGCTGGAAGGGTGTATTTACATCACCAGTTCGTTGCCGGGGATCGTCACCGCTCTCGCGCTGGTCACGGTCACCATTCACTATGCACGCCCGATTTATCAGACCGAAATTACGCTGTTCCTGGCTTATTTGCTGATGTTTATGCCCCGTGCGCTCATTAACCTCCGGGCCGGGATTGCGCAGGCGCCGGTGGAACTGGAAAACGTGGCGCGCAGTCTGGGCAGCACGCCCGCGAAGGCATTGTGGAGCGTCACCATGCGGCTGGCCGCGCCTGGTGCGGCGGCAGGGGCGGCGCTGGTCTTCCTTGGCGTTAGTAACGAATTGACGGCGACGCTGCTGCTCTCCCCGCTGGGAACGCGCACGCTGTCCACCGGTTTCTGGGCGCTGACCAGCGAGATCGATTATGTTGCCGCTGCGCCTTACGCCATGTTGATGATTTTGATTTCACTTCCGCTGACCGCCATTCTTTATATGCAGTCCAAAAAAATTGCAGGGCTATGAGATGCTTGAATTAACGTCCATTTCTAAATCGTTTTCCGATGCGCAGGTGCTCGACAGCTTAAACCTGAGCGTTGCGCCGGGAAGCCGGACGGCGATTGTCGGGCCGTCAGGGTCGGGTAAAACCACGTTGCTGCGTATCCTTGCCGGATTTGAAACGCCGGATAGCGGACGGATCGTGATGCAGGGCCGAACCCTGTTCGACGAAAACCACGTTGTACCTGCACATCTGCGCAAAATTGGCTTCGTTCCTCAGGAAGGCGCGCTCTTCCCGCATCTTAATGTGGCAGACAACATCGCCTGGGGATTAGACGGTACCCGCCACGAAAAGCGCCAGCGCGTGGAAGCACTGATGGAGATGGTCTCGCTTGACAGACAACTCGCCACGCACTGGCCGCATGAGATTTCCGGCGGCCAGCAGCAGCGCGTGGCGCTCGCCCGTGCGCTGGCGCAGCGTCCCTCTCTGATGCTGCTGGATGAACCCTTCTCGGCACTGGATACCGGCCTGCGCGCCATGACGCGTAAAGCGACGGCCGATCTGCTGGCGGAAGCGGGGGTGGCCTCGATCCTGGTCACCCACGATCAAAACGAAGCGTTGTCCTTTGCCACGCAGGTGGCGGTCATGCGATCCGGGCGTTTCACTCAGGTCGGTACCCCTTATCAGGTCTACTCTCAGCCTGTGGACGAAGAGACAGCGCTGTTTCTGGGTGATGCGGTGATCCTGCCGGCACAACTCGCCAGCGGTTATGCGCAGTGTGCGCTGGGCGAGGTGCCCACGGACAACGCCCAGGCGACGGGGCAGGGCAGAGTGATGTTGCGTCCTGAGCAACTGCGCGTGACGGCATGCGCGGCGCACGAAAGCCCGGTGTCGATTGTGGATGTGGATTTCACCGGCCAGCTCTCCACGCTGACGCTGGCGTTAGCCGGGCAAACGGAGCCGATTACCCTGAAAACCGTCAGCCAGCCTGGATGGAACCCGGGCGCGGCGGTGCGTATTGATATTGCTGGTACGGCGCGCGTTTTTGAATATTTTAATGTTCGTTAGTAATTTAATACAACGGGTTGTTATAAAAGAATTTTCCTTATCGTGTGGCATTTCCTGAGATTCTCTACCATGCTCATAAAACCTCACCATTATGTGTGAGGTTTTTCGTAGTTGCTGATTAATCTCAAGGAAAAAAGGTTATGAAAAAGACGACTGCTATTTTGCTGGGAACAGCGTTTCTGTTTACCACCAATGCCTTTGCCGCTGAACTGCTGACGAAAAATGATTTCGAGAAAGTCGAATCGCAGTATGAAAAAATCGGTACAGTCAGCACTTCAAATGAAGTCTCCATTGATGATGCGAAGAAAGAATTAATTGAAAAAGCAGACAAAGAAGGTGCCGATGTCCTGGTGCTCACGTCTGGTATTACCAACAACAAAATTCACGGCACCGCCGATATTTACAAGAAAAAATAATGCCCTGCAACCACCCCGGATCCGGGGTGGTTGTGCGTTACGTTTTCCCGCTGTAACCCTTCTCCGTTCCCCCGGTTTCGTTTAACCCATTTTCTCAGGCAGATACGCGCGGTTACACTTGCTAACGTATATATAATGCGTATAGTTCTCATTTGCATTGCTTATAACATCCTTCTAAGGCCCGACGACGGGCCATTTTTGCGCGCACGTTTAATGAGTTAATTATGAACAACACCAAAATGCATAAAACATTGCTGGCGCTTGCCGTTAGCACAGTGACGCACGCTGCTTTGGCAGCAGACGCGAAACCAGAAGACACCATGGTGGTCCAGTCTGCAGCTGGAAGCGATTTCAAACCCGGCGGCGACCAGCTGGTACCCGCTTTCCTGGACGGGCAGGTGGCAAACGGCGGCCGTATGGGGATGCTCGGTCAGCAGAACGCCATGGATGTGCCGTTTAATATCATCAGCTACACCTCGAAGCTGGTGGAAGATCAGCAGGCGAAAACCATTGCTGATGTGGTCGCCAACGATGCGGGCGTGCAGTACGTTCAGGGCTACGGTAATAGCGCCGAAACCTTCCGTATTCGTGGACTGAAGTTTGACGGCGACGACATGACCTTTGGCGGGCTGTCCGGCGTATTGCCGCGTCAGGTGGTGGATGCCCAGATGGTCGACCGCATTGAGATTTTCAAAGGGGCAAACTCGCTGATGAACGGCGCGGCAAGCTCTGGCGTGGGCGGGATGATCAACCTCGAGCCAAAACATGCGGGCGATACGCCGCAGGCGAAAGTGGGCGTGGACTACACCTCCGATTCACAGATTGGTACCACCCTCGATGCGGGCCGTCGCTTTGGCGATAACGACCAGTTCGGCGCGCGCGTGAACCTGGTTCACCGGGAAGGGGAAACCGGTGTGCCGAACGACCGCCGTCGCACCACGCTGCTCTCCACTGGTCTGGATTATAAAGGCGACAACTTCCGTACTTCCCTGGATATGGGCTATCAGAAGAAGACCTTCCACGGCAGTCCGACCAGCGTCAATATTTCCGGCGTGGACTTTGTGCCGGAGCCACCGAAAAACGATCGTAACTTCTCGCAGAAATGGGCCTACAGCAACATTGAAAACGAGTTCGGGATGTGGCGCAGCGAGTACGACATCACTGACAACTGGACGGCCTATACCGGCCTGGGCGCGCAGCACGCGCACGAAGAAGGGATCTACAGCGCACCGAAGCTGGTGGACAAGAGCGGTAAGGCCGTGGTCAGCCGTCTCGATACCAACCGTATCAGCGATTCCGTCAGCGGTATGGCGGGGATCCGCGGTCACTTCAATACTGGCTTTGTCTCGCACAAGGTTAACGTGGGGTACTCCGCGATGACCAAAAACGAAAAAATCGCCTGGAAAATGTCGGCGACGGCGGATAACCCGACCACCAATATCTACCACAACACCGGCGTCCCGATGCCGGACAGCTCCAACTTCAACGGCTCTGGCGGCAAATACAGCGATCCGCTGACCAGCGGGCGTACCCGCACTCAGGGCTGGCTGCTGAGCGATACCCTGGGCGTGTTGGATGACAAACTGCTGTTCACCGCCGGCGCACGTCATCAGAAAGTGGTCATTCGCGGGTACAACAAAATTACCGGTGCGGAAAACGACGCGGACGGTTTTGACGGCAGCCGCTGGATGCCAACCTACGGTGTGGTCTATAAACCGTGGGAGGAAATTTCCCTTTACGCCAACCACACCGAGGCGCTACAGCCGGGTAAAACCGCACCTAACACGGCGACGAACTATGGCCAGAGCACCGGTATCGTTCACTCTAAGCAGAATGAAGTGGGCGTGAAGGCGGACTTTGGCCGCGTGGGCGGCTCCCTGGCGCTGTTTGAGATCAAAATGCCGTCGGCGATCCTCGACGACAGCGGTCACTACGGCCTGGACGCTGAACAGCGTAACCGTGGTGTGGAGCTGAACGTCTTCGGCGAGCCAATGCTCGGGATGCGTCTGAACGCCAGCGCCACCTGGCTGCAGGCCGAGTTGACCAAAACCAAAAACGGCGTGAATCAGGGCAACGATGCCATTGGTGTCCCGAACTTCTACGCCGTGCTGGGCACAGAGTACGACATCAAACCGATTGAGGGCCTGACGGCTACCGCCCGCGTCAACCACTCCGGCACGCAGTACGCCGATCTCGCGAACAGCAAAAAGCTCGACAGCTATACCACGCTGGATCTGGGCATGCGCTATCGCTTCGCGGTGAACCACAATGAAAACCAGATGACGGTGCGCGCGGGCATCGACAACGTGACCAACGAAAACTACTGGTCCAGCGTTGACGATTCCGGCACCTACATCACGCAGGGCGAACCGCGTACCTTTAAGGTCTCGGTTGGCTACGAGTTCTAAGCGTTCCACCTCGTTATCCGGGGCAGGGATGCCCCCATCCTTCCGTATCGTGTTATAAAATTGTAATAAAAGCTTCTTACACTGGCCTCCAGACCTTTACCTCTTGGCCAATGACAGGAAGCCGCTATGGGCAGACCCCTCAAATCCGTATTTAAAAAAGAACATCGCTACGATATCACTAACCGCAGCGCTAACCCGGTATTCTCCGAGGTTGCGGAGGTATTCCTCTCTCGTCGCCGCTTTTTACAGATGGGCGCCGTAGCGGGCGCTGCCGTTTCATTCCCTTTTCTGATCAAACCCGAAAATGCCATTGCCGCGGTATCGAAGCCTTCCGCGCTGGCAAAAGCGGTTTCCCTGGGCTTTACCAGCATCGACGTCTCCACGGAAGATACGGTCAGGGTGCCGGAAGGCTATATTGCCCGCCCGTTTTATCGCTGGGGCGACCCGACGGGGATTAAAGATAAGATGCCGGCTTTCAAACCGGATGCCAGCAACACCACCGACGAACAGGCCGTGCAGGCGGGCATGCACCACGACGGTATGGCGTGGTTTAGCCTGCCGCAGGGGGAACAAAACCCTGAGCATGGCCTGCTGGCGCTGAATCACGAATACATTGATAACGGGATGCTGTTTACCGACGGCACGGCGAACTGGAGTCTCGACAAGGCCCGTAAGGGGCAGAACGCGATGGGCGTGTCGGTGGTAGAAGTGAAAAAAACGGGCAGCGACTGGCAGGTGGTTCGCCCGTCTTCGTATGCCCGCCGTATTACCGTCAGTACGCCGATGCAGCTTACCGGCCCGGCGCGGCATCAGGATTTAATGAAAACCGCCGCCGACCCGCAGGGGGAACGCGTACTGGGCACCATGCAAAACTGCGCCAACGGCCATACGCCGTGGGGCACCTATCTCACCTGCGAGGAGAACTGGTCGGATATTTTTGTCAAAAAAGCCGACCTTAACCCGCTGGAAAAACGCTACGGCATCAGCGACAGCGATGAATCCTACCGCTGGAACGAGGTGGATGACCGCTTCAGCGTCGATAAAACCCCTAACGAACCCAACCGTTTCGGCTGGGTCGTGGAGATTGATCCCTACGATCCGACCTCCACGCCGCGCAAGCACACCGCCCTGGGCCGCTTCAAGCATGAAGGCGCCGCCGTCACGCTCGCCGCCGATAACCGCGTGGTGGTCTATATGGGGGACGATCAGAAGTTTGAGTACATCTATAAATTTGTCTCGGACAAAAAATACGATCCTGCAAACCGTGAAGCCAACATGCAGTTGCTCACCTCCGGCACGCTGTACGTCGCCCGGTTCAACGAGGAGGGAAGCGGCGACTGGCTGCCCCTGATCTTCGGGCAGAATGGTCTGGATAAAAGCAACGGTTTTGAGAACCAGGGCGATCTGCTGATCAAAACCCGCCTGGCGGCCGACGTGGTGGGGGCGACGAAAATGGATCGTCCTGAATGGATAGCGGTCGATCCGCACGCCAGCGGCAGCGTCTACTGTACGCTCACCAACAACAGCGATCGCGGGAAGGAGGGCAAGGCGCCTGTTGATGCCGCTAACCCGCGCGCCAACAACGTGTTTGGTCATATTATGCACTGGCACGAAGAGGGAGCCGATCCTGCTTCTGCACGCTTTAAATGGGATATTCTGGTGATGGCCGGGCGTACCGACAGCGACGATCCGAAGGCCAAAGGCTCCATGCAGGGCGCGGCATTCGGCAGCCCCGATGGCCTGTCGTTCGATCACCAGGGCGTGCTGTGGATCCAGACCGATGTCTCTTCCAGCACCATTAATAAGAAAGCGTACGAAGGGATGGGCAATAACCAGATGGTGGCCACCATTCCGGGCACCAATGAGTATCGCCGTTTCCTGACCGGCCCACGCGGGTGTGAAATCACCGGGATTGCGTTTACGCCGGACAACCGCACGCTGTTTATTAACATTCAGCATCCGGGAGAGGGCGGGGATGATATTACCGACCCGGCCAATCCGCGTGCGGTTTCCAACTGGCCAGACGCGAACCCGAACGGACGTCCGCGTTCGTCAACGGTGGTGATCACCAAAGCGGACGGTGGGATCATCGGTTCGTGACGTTAATCCGCCGGGTGCACGCACTGGCCCGGCGTTAAACTTGCTACCACCAGCATGAAGTGTTAAAACGTGCCCCTTCTAAAAAAGAGACAGGGGTAGGACGTGAAAGACGCGTCATCCGCTTCAGGCAACGGTAGCACTGAAGCTTCGTTGGAACAGAACCCGACGCTGCAACGTGGTTTGCAAAATCGACATATTCAGTTAATTGCCCTTGGCGGCGCGATCGGTACCGGGCTGTTTCTCGGTATCGGCCCCGCCATTCAGATGGCTGGCCCGGCAGTGCTGCTGGGGTACGGTATCGCCGGGGTTATCGCCTTCCTGATCATGCGCCAGCTCGGCGAGATGGTCGTCGAAGAGCCGGTGTCAGGCTCGTTCGCTCACTTTGCCTATAAATACTGGGGCCCGTTCGCTGGCTTCCTCTCCGGCTGGAACTACTGGGTGATGTTTGTGCTGGTGGGAATGGCTGAGCTGACCGCCGCAGGCATCTATATGCAGTACTGGCTGCCCGAGGTGCCAACGTGGGTCTGGGCTGCGGCCTTCTTTATTATCATCAACGCCGTTAACCTCGTGAACGTGCGCCTGTATGGTGAAACCGAGTTCTGGTTCGCGCTGATCAAGGTGCTGGCGATTATCGGCATGATCGGCTTTGGCCTGTGGCTGCTGTTCTCCGGTCACGGCGGCGAGCGTGCCACTATCGACAACCTCTGGCAGCACGGCGGCTTCCTGGCGACGGGCTGGAAGGGGTTGATCCTGTCCCTGGCGGTGATTATGTTCTCGTTCGGCGGGCTGGAGCTGATTGGGATCACCGCAGCTGAAGCGCGCGATCCGCATAAAAGCATTCCGAAAGCGGTTAACCAGGTGGTGTACCGTATTCTGCTGTTCTACATCGGCTCGCTGGTGGTGTTGCTGGCGCTCTATCCGTGGGTGGAAGTGAAGTCCGACAGCAGTCCGTTTGTGATGATTTTCCACGATCTGAACAGCAACGTGGTAGCCTCGGCGCTGAACTTCGTCATTCTGGTGGCGTCGCTGTCGGTCTATAACAGCGGGGTGTACTCCAACAGCCGCATGCTGTTTGGCCTCTCCGTACAAGGTAACGCGCCGAAATTCCTCACCCGCGTCAGCCGCCGCGGCGTACCGGTCAACTCTCTGCTGCTATCCGGGGCCATTACGTCGCTGGTGGTATTGATTAACTACCTGCTGCCGAAATCCGCCTTTGGTCTGCTGATGGCGCTGGTTGTCGCCACGCTGCTGCTGAACTGGATCATGATCTGCCTGGCGCACCTGCGTTTTCGCGCCGCGATGCGCCGCAAAGGGCGTGAGACACAGTTTAAGGCGCTGCTCTATCCGGCAGGCAACTACATCTGTATCGCGTTCCTGGCGATGATCCTGGTGCTGATGTGCACCATCGACGACATGCGCCTGTCCGCGATGCTGCTGCCGGTGTGGGTGGTGTTCCTGTTTATCGCGTTTAAACTCTCACGCAAAAAGTAGCCCCTTTTCT